>JBBQAK010000438.1:0-3207 GCA_038316215.1 Gemmatimonadales bacterium
ATCGTCGAGCGTGGCCGCATTTCGCGCGTCGGCTCCTCCACCCCGGCGGCCTGAGGTATCCGTGTCGTTGCTCGATATTCACGTCCTGGGTTCGCCGATCCTCCGCCAGGACACAGAGCGCGTCGAGCAGTTCACGCCGGAATTGCGGCGGCTGGTGGACGACATGTTCGACACGATGGACAAAGCGAAGGGGGTCGGTCTCGCGGCGCCGCAGGTCGGGCGTCGTGAACGGCTGGCGGTGGTCGAGGTGGATGAGACACGGCTGGTCGTCATCAACCCCGAGATCATCCTGAAGGAAGGCTCGGTGCGCGGCGAAGAAGGCTGTCTGTCGATGCCGGAGATCTACGCCGATGTCGACCGGTTCTCGCGCGTCATTGTGCGTGCACAGGACATCGACGGCGTGTTCTATGAAGTGGAAGGTGCCGAGCTGCTGGGACGGTGCCTGCAGCACGAAATCGATCACTTGCACGGCCGCTTGTTCACCGACCGTCTCAGTCTGCTCAAGCGTCGCACCGCGATGCGCGAGTGGGAGTACGAAAAGGCAAAGTACCCGAAGCTCCTGCGCGTGCTCCCCGTCGGCGATTTGCCGAAAGAGCGCGACGCCACCGCACCCCACACGAAGGCTTAACCGGAGACCGCCCCACCCGTGCGCATTCTCTTCTGGGGCACTCCCGATTTCGCCGTTCCGCCGCTCCGCGCGCTGATTGGCGAAGGGCATGACGTGATCGGCGTCGTCACGCAGCCCGACAAACCACGGGGCCGTTCACGCACGCAGCTCGATCCGTCCCCGGTTAAGCGCGTCGCGCTGGAAGAGGGCATTCCGGTGCTCCAGCCCGAGAAGCCGCGCGGTGACGACTTCATCGACGCCATGCGCGCGCTTGCACCCGATATCTCGGTCGTAGTCGCGTACGGATGCATTCTGCCCAAAGCGGTGATCGATCTGCCGCCGCTCGGCACGCTCAACATTCACGGATCCGTCCTCCCTGCCCTACGTGGCGCAGCGCCCATTCAGGCGGCCATTCTCGAAGGCATGACGGAAACGGGCATCACGATCATGCAAATGGTCCCGGCGCTCGATGCCGGCGATATGCTGCACGTGCTGCGCACACCGATCCAATCCGACGAGACGTACGGCGAGCTGCACGACCGGCTCTCGGAGCTCGGCGCGCTGGCGATCGTGCAGGCGCTCGCCATGATCGATGCGCAGATCGTGCGGCCGGTGGCGCAGGACGATGCGCAGTCGACCTACGCCTCGAAGATCGATCGCGAGATGGCCCGTCTCGACTTCACCTGGTCGGCGGAGCGCGTTTCGCGCGCCACACGCGCCTTCGATCCGCGGCCGGGAGCGTTTGCCCGTCTTCGCGGGGTGGAGACGAAGCTGTTCAGCGTGCGCGTGGTGGGCGATGGCACCAACGACGACCTCGACGAGCCCACGTTGGCGAGTCCACCGGGCACCGTGCGCTCGGCCGACGAGAACGGACTGCTGGTCCGCTGCGGCGAAGGCGCCGTGCGATTCATGGATGTACAGCCTGCGGGCAAGCCGCGCATGACCGCCGCCTCGTTGGCGCGCGGCCGTGGTGTGTCAGTCGGCGACCTGCTTGAGCAAGCGTGAGAACCCGCTGATGGCCGTCGTCAAGAAGAAGCCGCACAACATGCCGGGCGTCACCGAGTCGCGCGCTGCCGCGTCGATGGTGCTGGCGGACCTGCGCAACGGCGCCATGCTCGACGCGGCGTTCGAACGCTACGTGGCACCGCTGGATGCGCGCGACCGTCGATGGGTGCAGGAGCTGCTCTGGGGCATGCTGCGCACGCGCAACCGCCTCGATGCGATGCTGGCCGAACGCGTGCGTGGCGGGATCGCCAAGATCGATGTCGACGTGGCCGATCTGTTGCGCCTCGGGGCGTATCAGCTGCTCAGCATGGGCAGCGTGCCGGCCTACGCGGCGATCGGACAAACGGTCGAGCTCACCAAGCGTCGTCATGGCATCGGTGCCAGCAAGCTGGTGAATGCCGTGCTGCGTCGTATCGATCGCGAACGCGACACGATCGAGCCGCCGGTGCCAGCCGAGCCGCTGGAAGCGCTCGCGCAACAGTATTCGCATCCACGCTGGGTGATTTCGCGCTGGGTCGATCGCTGGGGCATGGCAGACACCGAACGCCTGCTGGCGGTGAACAACGAGCCGGCGTCGATCACGGTGCGCCCGTATGGTGTGGATCGCGCGCAGCTCGACGACATGCTCACCGGCGCCGGTGTGACTACGCACGAGGTCCCGCTGGTGGCTGACTCGATCCGGCTCGGGCCGGGCGTCGCGCTCACCGAACTGGGCGCGTTCAAACAGGGCGCCTTCTTCGTGCAGGATCCTGCCGCGACACTCGTGGCGCAGTACGCGTATGTGCCGGAAGGCGGCGTCGTGATCGACCTCTGCGCGGCGCCTGGTGGCAAGGCGCTCGAGCTCTCGCGTCGCGCACGGCTGGTCTTCGCCGCCGACGCGAAGATGGCACGCGTGGAACGCATGCTCACGGGCTTCGGTCGCCTCGATGCTACCAACCTCATCCCGATCGTCTGCGATGCGCGCCATCCGGCCATCGGTGCAGCCGATGTCGTGGTCATCGACGTCCCCTGCACCGGCACCGGCACCTTCCGTCGGCATCCCGACGCGCGCTGGCGTTTGCGTGTGTCCGATTTCGCGGTGTTGCCAGCGCTGCAGCGCGAGATCCTACTGGCCGCCGCCGCGATGGTGAAACCGGGTGGGTTGCTCGTGTACAGCACCTGCTCGCTCGAACTCGAAGAGAACGACGACCAGATCGAGTCGTTCCTCGCGACGCACAAGGAATTCACGTTGGAACCACCGCCCGCGGGCACGGTACCTGACTCCGTGTTGGACAACGGACTCCTCCGCGTGTTGCCGCAGCTGCACGGCACCGACGGCGCCTTCGCGGCGCGGTTGCGGAGAAGCGCGTAATGGCCGCCGCGAAGAAGCCCGGCACGCGCACTCCGCGCGCACCGATTGCGAAGTCGACGCGCACGTGGCTCATTCGTGGAGCGGTCGCAGCGGTGGCGGGTCTGGTCATCGGTGGCGCCGGTGGCGTGGTCACCGTCCGAACGCTCGAACCCGGTCGCAGCAACGCCGTCGACTCCGTGCAGGCGGTGCTCGACAGCATTGCGCGAGGTACGATCCCAGAGCCGACTGCCGCCGAACGCGATCA
>JBBQAK010000193.1:0-7527 GCA_038316215.1 Gemmatimonadales bacterium
GGTGGCGACAATGTGGTGTACGCGGTTGGCGCGAACACCGAAGTACTGCGTCGCGTGGGCAGCAGCTGGTCACGGGCCAGCGTGCCCAGCACGGAGCTGCTGTACGGCGTACACGGGAACAGCGCGACCGATGTGGTCATCGTCGGCACGAATGGCACCCTGCTCCGCTGGAACGGTACGTCGTGGTCGGTGCTCGGTGCCGGTGGCTTGTCCGGCAATCTGTATCAGGTGAGCGGCTCGGCCGCCAACGGCGGCCGACGCTACGTGGTTGGTGATGGCGGAGTCGCGCAGCTCGACGGCATCACGGCGACGTTGGTGAATACGCCATACGCGCCGCAGCTCTTCGCCGTGAGCGTCGATGCGACGGGCACCGCGTGGGCGAGCGGGGAACGTGGCGCAGTGCTGCGCAGTGCGGATCTGGGTGGTGCCACGTGGACCACGAATAATCTCGCCCCTGACCTGCTCGACGTCTGGACCGCTGCATCCGACAACGCGCTGGCCGTAGGTGAATTCGGATTCGTGTATCGCTGGAACGGCAGCAACTGGACAAAGGTCACGGTACCTACGCAAGCCACGCTGACCAGCGTGTGGGCTACGACCACCGGCGAAGGGTTTATCGGTGGCGAGTCAGGCACAATGCTGCGCCTGATCGGCAGTGCATGGGTGCAGATGGCGTTCCCTAGCGTGAGTAGCGTATCGGCTGTCTGGGGCACGAACGGCAGCAACGTGTACGCGACGACAGAGGCCGGCGAGATCCTGCGTTTCAATGGCTCCGTGTGGACGCTGCTGACCACCGTCGCCTCGCCGCTGTGGGCGGTCTACGGTGCGTCGGCCGCCGACGTGTATGCCGCAGGAGAGAATGGCGCGGTGTGGCGACTGAACGGCGCGGTGTTCACGGCGCTCCCCGCGCCCGCAATCAGCACGCTGACCGGCGTGTGGTTGACGGGTGCCACCAACGTGTTCACCGTGGGAGCGACTGCGAACGGAACCGCGAGCGTCGCGTATCGCTACGACGGCACCGCGTGGACGTCATTGCAACCGGGCGCCACACCGGTGCTCACCGCGCTCTGGGGCCCGAGTGAATTCGATTTGTACGCGACGGGCGACAACGGCACCATGCTGCGATTCAACGGCAACACGTGGACGTCCATGGCCACCGGAACGACCGATTTCTTGTGGAGCGTGTCGGGTGCGCCCAACGCGTCCGCAGGATTCGCGGTGGGCTACAACAGCACGATCGTCACCGCGAGCGGATCGAGCGGCTTCCGCGCTGCATCGCGTACGGCGTCGGAGGCGCGTGCGCTCGGTTCACTCGAACCGTCGGCGTCCGCGCGCGTACGCCGCGGCCCACAGCCGCATGGTGATGCGCGTAAACGCAGAGCATCGCGATAGCGCATCGCGATAGCGCATCGCGATAGCATGGCGATAGCACTGCGTGAACGCACATTGCGTGTGAAGATCTGATGAGGAAGAACGGCGCGGTGACTCGGGTCACGGCGCCGTTCGCTCATCCGTAGCAGAATGTTTATGTGCACGGTGTGTGAAAAACTTGAGCGTTCCGGGGCAATAATCTTTCCCGCACGCCGCCGCTGTAACGGCGGTGCCCGTACCGTGACACCCATCACACACGCCCTCGAGAGAATGATGCCGAGCGCCGACATCGGTCGTCCAGTGTGTGAGTTGGATGACCTTGCGCGCTGCGGACGTTGGTCGGAGAAGCACCCGTAACTCCACAGCAGCGCGCTTCGACCTTCGCTGGTGCGTGCTGTTCTCATGTCTCTTGCCCTGAACATTTGCGGCTCGCGCTCGGCGTTTCGTCGCGCGGTCCGTTGGATTTCTCCGGCCGTCCTGGTGCCGATGCTGGTGATCGGCCTGCAGGCCTGCGCCGTACCTGCCGATGGCGTGACCGGGAACACCGGTGGCGGCAGTGTGGGCACGCCGACGCGCTTCGAAAGCTCAACCGGCGCGTTGAACCTGAATGCCGTTGGCGCATCGCAAACGATTACCGTCACGGCGCGCGATCGGTCGGGAAATGCGATTCCCGGTGTGCCGGTCAGTTGGACGAGCTCCGACGCCACCGTGGCCGACGTGTCCGGGAGCGGCACGACGGCCGTCGTGACCGCGCGTACCCCAGGCCTGGCGACGATTCGCGCCCGCACGGGCGACTTGCTGCTCGAGATCAGCGTGGGCGTGCTGGCGGTGCGCACGATCACGATCGCGCCGCAGGCCGTGTCGGTGATTGCCGGCGGTCAGCTGCAGCTCAATGCTACGGTCGATGCCGACGCGGGTGCGTTGCGCGATCTCCGGTGGATCACCGACAACCCGTCGGTCGCATCGGTGAACACGCAGGGGATCGTGACCGGCGTCGCGCCCGGCAGTACCATCATCCGTGTAAACGCCGTCGGCGATGTGCGCGTGACGACCACCGCGCAGGTCACGGTAACCTCCGCCGGCTCGATTGCGATTGCACCCTCAACGCTCTCGATGGGCACCGGCGCGCAGCGCACACTGGTGGCCTCGGTCAATCTCGAGCCCGGCCTCAGCACCGCGCTCACCTGGCGCAGTCAGAATAACGCCGTCGCCACGGTCTCCTCGACCGGGGTCGTAACCGGCGTGTCGGTGGGGAGCACGCTCATTACCGCCGTGGCGGTCGCCGATAGCACGCGCCGCGGCACGGCCGCCGTGACCGTCGAGCCCGTCGTGCGCGACCTCGATATCACACCGGCGGCGGCCACGATCTTTTCAGGTGACACGCGTCAACTCGGCGTCAGCTTCACTGCGGATCCAGGCGCTTCGCAGTCGGTGATCTGGCGCACGAGCAACGCGGCCGTGGCGACGGTATCGTCGGAGGGCATGGTGAGCGGTGTATCGGCCGGTACGGCGATCATCACCGCGATCTCGGCGGCGGATACCACCAAGCGCGCGACGTCGCTGTTCACGGTGCGATACGCCGCAACGGTCAACGTCTCGCCCACCGCGGCGACGCTCGGCGTCGGCGGTACACGCACGATCGTGGCGACCGTGGCGACGGAGAACGGGTCGACCACCGCCGTCACGTGGCGTACGAGTAATGCCGCGGTCGCCACGGTGTCGGCCGCCGGCGTCGTGACGGGTGTGGCGGTGGGCACGGCGGATGTGAGTGCCGTCTCGGTCGCGGATACGTCGCGGCGTGCGACGTCGACCATCACGGTCGCCGCCGTCGTGCGCTCGGTGAGCGTGACGCCCGGCTCGTCGTCGCTGCTGGCGGGACAGACGCTCCAGCTGGTGCCGACGGTGGTCGCCGATGCACCGCTCTCGACGGCGGTGAGTTATCGCAGTGCCAACAGCGCGGTGGCGAGTGTGACAGCGGCCGGCCTCGTGACCGCCGTGGCCAACGGCAGCACGAGCATCGTGGTGCTGTCGGTCGCTGATACCACCAAGCGCGACACGGCGTTCGTGTCCGTCTCGAATGGACTCGCGTCCACCTGGGCGTCCACCCGACTCGGCGGCGCGCTGTACGAAGATGTCCTGTCACTGCGCGGCATCGACGCCAACAGCGCCTTCGCCGTGAACCTCTCGGGCGATGTATTCCGCTGGAACGGCAGCACGTGGTCAGTGGCGGCGCGCGGGGCCGCGTACGGCACGAAGTTTCGGGCCGTGCATGGCTCGTCGTCCAGCAACGTCATGGCCGTCGGGACCAACGGCGTCACGCTCTACTTCGACGGGTCGACCTGGAGCGTTGCAAGCTCGGGCACCACGAACCGTCTCAACAGCGTGTTCCTGGAGAGCACCAACAGCGGCTTCGCGGTCGGTGATAACGGCACCGCGCTGCGCTGGAATGGCACCGCGTGGAGCGTCAGCAACACCGGATCGTCGCGGGTGCTGAACAGCGTCTGGGTGGGCGGCGGCATCGCCTTCGCCGTCGGTGCGAACGGTGAAGTGCTCCGCTTCGTGAACGGCAACTGGTCGCGACAGACGGTTCCGACGACCGAAACGCTCAGCGGCGTTACTGGTAGTACGAACTCGAACGTGGTGGTGGTCGGTGCCTTCGGCACCGCGCTCGTGTTCAGCGGCGGCGCGTGGACGACGGTGAACAGCAATGGCATCGTGGCCGACCTGTACGCTGCCAGCGCCGTATCGCCGAGCGACTCCCGGGTCTACATCGCCAGCGACGATGGCCTCCTGCAGCTCAACAATGGGTCACTCACGCGAGTGACCACGTCATACGCCCCGCGCATGTTCTCGGTGTCGGTCGACGCCGCCGGTAGCGTGTGGGCGGGCGGACAGCGCGGCAGCGTGCAGCGGCTCGCCAACAGCAGTTGGGAAACGATTGGCCTCGCCCCGGACCTGATCGACGCTTGGACAACATCGGCCACCAATGCGTGGGCGGTCGGCGAGTTCGGCTTCGTCTATCGCTGGAACGGCACGACATGGGCGCGCCAGGCCACGCCGACCACCGCCACCCTGAACGCGGTGTGGGGTGCCAGCGCCACCGACGCGTTTGCGGGCGGCGACAACGGCACGATGCTGCGCTTCAATGGCACCGCATGGACCGCCATGAGCTTCCCCTCTACGGCCAGTGTGTACGGACTGTGGGGCAGTAGCGGGTCGAACGTGTTCGCCGTGACGGCGGCGGGCGAAGTTGTGCGCTTCAACGGGACGTCGTGGTCAGTCATGACGACCACCGGCAGCGCACTGTGGGCAATTCATGGGTCATCTCCCACCGACATTGTGGCCACAGGCGAGAACGGCGTCGCGTTGCGCCTTTCGGGTGGCGGCTGGAGCACGATTGCGGTGAACACCACCGGTACGCTGGCAGGCGTCTGGTCCAGCGGCACGGGCGCCACCTCGGTGGGCGCCGCCGCGTCGGGCAGCAGCGGCGTGGCCTTCAGCTTCAGCGGCTCCACATGGACGTCGTTCTCGACCGGCAGTAGCCGGGTCCTGACGTCAATCTGGGGACCCAACGCGTCGGATCTTTACGCGACCGGCGAACAGGGCACGCTGCTGCGCTACAACGGCTCCTCGTGGAGCGCGATGACCACGGGCACGACAGACCTGCTCTGGAGCGTCACGGGCGCCCCCAGCGGCATCGGCGGGGCCTTCGCGGTGGGCTACAACAGCACGGTGGTGGCGGGCTCGAACGAATCCTCGTTCTCGACCGCTATGGTGCGCGGTATGAGCGTGGCGCGCGGTATCGACCTCGACCCGTCTGCGGGCGCCCGCCAGGTGCGCGGGCCGCTGCCCAGCGGAAAGGCCCGCACGTCGCGAGGCAAGCGCTAGCTAGCGGCGGCGGCGCTAGTGAGCGGCGCTCGCGAGGCCGTGCGTCGGCCGAGGCCCGTGGTGGCCACGACGAAACGGCCATTTGACGCGAAGAGCGCGACGTACGCGGAGCACGCGAAGAAGAGCACCACATGTTGCTGGAGCTGTTCTTCGCGACCTTCGCGTGAACCGTCCGCCTATCGATTGCCAGCGAGGAGCGCTCCGGAGCGCCGCCGTGACTCCAGCCGCGGCCCCACTACTCCCGCGAGAAGGCCGCCATCGTGGGGCCCATGGCATCGATCGTTTCGCGGGCGTGCCAGCGATCCCTGCCGTTGTACAGGAACGCGAAGGCGAGAATCTCGCCGTTCTCGGCTGTCACGTAGCCCGAAAGTCCGATGACTTCGTTCGTCGTACCCGTTTTGGCGTGCAAGTTGCCCTGCGCCGGAGTGGCCCGCATGCGATTGCGCAGCAGTTCGGATTCACCGGCGACCGGCAACGACGCGTGAAAGGCGCTGCCCCACGGGGCACGATGCGCGTGGGCCAGCAGCTGAACCAGCGCTCGCGGGGTGACGCGGTCGAGCACCGAGAGACCGCTACCGTCGGTCACACTGACGGCGTCGGGCGCCGCGCCGACCTGCCCCACCATGAACTCTTGCAGCGTGGCCGAGGCGTTCTCGGCCGACCCCAGCGTCTGTTTGTCGGCGCCGCGGGCCGCGCCACGGAAGAGGAGTTCCGCGAAAATGTTGATGCTCTCGCGGTTCATCGTCGACACCAGACGCGCCAGCGGCGGCGACGGCAGACTGGTCACCAGGGTGGCGTTGTCGGGCGTTCTCCCGACCCGTAGTGCACCGTCGACCGTGATGCCCTGCTCCTCCAGCGCGGCACGGAACGCACCGCCGGTGAAGGTGGCGGGATCACCGACCACCAGTTGGTAGCGTACGGTGCCGGCGCGCGCGCCGATCGTGCCCGAGACCACCACGCGATCGTTGCCGACGCGATGGGCGCTGATGCGCGTGCTGCTCCCAGCCACCGTGCGGACGGTGTTGGTGATCGTGAGACCGCGCGTCGCCGGCTCGAGGAACACCTTGCCCGCGCCGCCCGCGCCGCCCGCGGTCACGCCGACGATCACAATGTTCTCATTGAGCGTGAGCGCGGAGAACGGCGCCGCGTAGCCCGCACCCGCGTAGCGCGTGAGCCAGCCTTCCGGGATACCGCGCATCTCCAGTGCCGATGCGTCGGCCACCAGGTCTCCCGTCACCCGTGTGATGCCGGCGCCGGCCACGAAGCGGGCCAGCATCGTCATCGAGGCATCAGGACCACCACGCACGAAGCGCGGCGACAGGGACGGGTCGCCATCACCGCGCAGCACGAGATCACCGCGCACGACCCCGTTGGCCTCGAGCGGACCGTCACGCAGCACATCGGTGCTGAAGATGTGCTCGGGGCCAAGCTTCTCAAACGCGATGGCAGAGGTGAACAGCTTCATCGTGCTGGCCGGTACCATCTTGCTGCCAGCGCCGTGCGCGAACAGCGTGTCGCCGCGCGTGATGCTGATGACCATCGCACCCCAATCCCCGTTGGTCGTGCGACTGCCCAGCAGCGCCGCGAGATCGCTGGTGAGCGCCGCACCACCGCGAGGGGTGGTGTAGCGCAGCACCGGGACGACCGGCGCGCGTGTCCGCCCCGCGCGAGTGCTACGCGTGCTGCGTTTCGCCGGCGTCTTCTTTTTCGGCGGCGGTCGTTTGGGTTGCCGCGTCGCACGCGACTGCACCGTGAGAGCCGTCACCGACGTCGCGGATTCCGCGCCAACAGCCGCCGGATCGGGCGCGAGGAGCAACAGGCCCGCAACGAGCGCGAGCGAACGGCGACGAATGGTGCTGGTGAGCCAAGAAGGCGTCATCGTCAGACCTTGAGGACAAACCCGCGCTTCCAGGCGCCCCAGAGAATCAGGAACCAGAGGGCGACGAAGCTGAGGGCGTACGCGAATGATGCTTCCCGCGGCGGAAGCCACGAGGCATACACGGTGTTGAACACGAATCCCTGCGCCGAGATCCGACTGCCGGTCCCAGTGTCCCACGTCCAGATCGATGAGATGAGGCGCGCCATCAATCCAGACCCGAGGAACGCGAGCATCGGGTTCATACCGTACACGACGAACGGGAACGTCCAGCGTCGCAGCTGCATCACATCGATGATCCACATGCAGGTAGCAAGCGAGACGGCACCCATCCCCGCCGTGAAGAGCACGTAGGAACTCGACCAGATGCTCTTGTTGATCGGAAAGACCCA
>JBBQAK010000291.1:0-5064 GCA_038316215.1 Gemmatimonadales bacterium
CGGAACGGTCACGGCACGAGCCTTTCGATGCGGGTCACGAGGATGCCTTCGCCGCCGAGGGCCCGCAGCTGCGAGATCGTGCGGTAGATCGTGTCGGCGCTGACCACAGCGTGCACCGCCACGTACTTGCCGTGATCGGCGATCTCGATGACGGTCGGCCCGTTGAGGCCGGGGAGCACGGCGCGCACCTCGTTGAGGACGTCGCGCGGCACGTTGGCCATGAGATAGCGTTGGCCGCGGGCTCGGATCACCGAGCCCAGCGCGGTGACCAGATCGTTGAGCTCCTGCATCCGCGACGGATCACCGTTGCGCGGGCCGTTCGCGGCGGTGACAAGGTGCGCACTCGACTTCATCACCGTCTCGATCTCGCGCAGGCCGTTCATCTTGAGGGTGGAGCCCGTCGACGTGAGATCCACCACGATGTCCGCGATCCCGAGATGGGGGGCGATTTCCGCGGCACCCGAGACCGGAACCACTTCCACGGGGCGTCCGCGCGACTCGAAGAACGTGCGCGTGATGCGAGGGAAGACCGTGGCGACGCGGGCCGGCTTGCCGTCGGCGCCGATATCGTCAACCGACCGGATCCCCGAGTCGTCCTTGGCGGCCACGACCAGGCGGCAGCGACCGAAGCCCAAGTCGAGGTGAGAACGGAGCTCGCGTCCCGACTCATTCACCAGGTCCATGCCGGTCACGCCCACGTCGGCGGCACCGTCGGCCACGAACTCCGGGATATCCTGAGCGCGTACGAAGATCGCTTCGAACTCGCCCCCCAGGGAGGCCGTGAGGGCGCGCTCCCCCGACGAACGGACCTCAAGTCCGGCGTCGTTGAACAGCTCGCGGGTGTCTTCACTCAGGCGCCCTTTGTTGGGCAGCGCGATTCGTAGCATGACGGTCTGGGAAAAGAGAAAGCAGGACTGAAAAAAAACAAACGGCCCGTCCGAAAGGGACGGGCCGAGGATCGCTTGGGTGCTGCGGGGTCAGCGAGCTGTGCTGATCACCGTGGCATGCACGAAGCGCCCCGACCCGTATGGCCGTGGCTGCGATGCGCATGATGGTGGCGGAGACTCTGCATGATCCTGAGGAGCGTAGTCGGAGTCTGGACGCCCGTCAAGGAGGAAAAACCCGATGGCCCTTGGCGCCGAGCGAGCTTGTGAATAAGTTCACAATGCTCGTAGGGCCCTACGAGCACAGGACGTGGTCCTGTAGAAAAGTAAAATTTTCGATATGGCTTTTAGGAGGCCTCTCGACATGCGGTTTCTCGGCTTTGCAGTTGTAACGGGCGCGGCGATTCTGCTCGGCGCTTGCGGTGGTGGAGACAAGGCGGCTACGACGGATTCGGCGATGGCTCCGGCGGAAGCCCCTGCGATGGCTCCGGCTGACGCGGCTCCGGCGGCGGGCGCGATGGCCCCGATCACGGGCACGACGCACGAAGTGAAGATGATCGGTGACGGTGCTGGCTATCGGTTCGAGCCGGCCAACCTCACGATTGCTGCCGGCGACGGCATCAAGTTCCTCCTGGTCAGCGGTGGCCCGCACAATGTCGCGTTCGATCCGGCCACGGTTGCGGCCGCGGCGAAGGCGCAGCTCTCGGCCAACATGCCGGAGCAGGCGGGTGAGCTCTCGGGCAAGATGATGCTGAACGCCGACGAGTCGTACACGATCTCGTTCGCTGGTATCCCGGCTGGTGAGTATGCTTATCACTGCACGCCGCACCTTGCCATGAACATGAAGGGTGTGATCACGGTCAAGTAATTCGAACGGGAGCCGTGTAACGGTCTCCGTTCGGCAGGAAACCGCGGGGGCTGGCGAACATCGCCAGCCCCCGCGTTCGTTTGTCTAGTCTCATGACGATGCTTCCCACTGTGCCCACTCCGGCGCCGGCCGAGGTCGATCAGACCGCGCCCACGCCACCCACGCGACGACGGCCACGCGCCGGTGAGCGCGCGCGCTGGCTCGCGGCCCGCACGCGAAATGCGGCACGACACGGCTTGCTGATCGCCGCGGTTGGCGCCGCCGTCGTGATCGCCGCGTTGCTGCTCTTCGTGCTCGTGCCGCATCAGGTCGATCGGGCACTGGCGGCACAGATTGCCGACCTTCCCCCCGACCGCGATACACTCTCGCTACATGTCGAGCTAGTCGTGGTACGACGTGAACTGGCGCGCCTCGAAACATCGATCGCGGCGGCGGCCATTGCGTCGCGAGCCGATGCCACCGCGCCGCGGGCTGCGATCGCCCCCCGTGACTCGGCTGTGGTCGCACCGCTTCCGCCGGTGCGTGATAGTGCGGTGAACGATCTGCAGCGACAGCTCGTGCGCATCCGTCAGGCCCCACTCGTGGAGAGCTACCGCGCGCTCGCGGATACCCGACTACTGCGCGATGATGTGCGGGTGCGCAGCGTGATCGACTCGATCGAACAACTGCACGCCGAGCGTGAAGCGTACGCGGCGCTCAGCGGGCCCGATGCGCGCTACGCAGCGATGACCGCGCGTCTCACACAGCTGGGGCAACAGCTCACCCGACTCGCCGATGCGACGTACGCCAGTGCGCTCGCCCAAGCGCTCGCCCGCGCGGCTGCGAACGGGGCGAGCGTCGTGGCCGACAGCGCGACCGCCGCACCGCTGCTGGTCGTACAGCAGCCTCTGGCCGATAGCGCGCTCGCGCGCTCGCGCGACGCAGCGGCCGACACCGTGGCTCGCACTGCGCGGGCACTGCAGGACGCCGTCGCGCTCAACGTGGACCTGCGCCGTCGACGGGGGGCGTTGCGGGCGCGTATGCAGCCCGACATCCCGCCGATGGCGATGCCGCTGGCCTCGCTGGTGCTCGGGTTGGTGCTCGGGTTCGCGTTCGTGCTGTGGCGCGAGTTGCGTCGTCCCACCGTGGGCGACGAACAGGAACTCGAAGCCCTCACGCGGACTCGCGTTATCGTCCACCGCGCCGCGAGCGCCTCGATCCGCGCCATACGAGCGCGCCGACGAGCCGATGAGCAGATGCCACCGATCATGCAGCCCACCGATGCTGCGTGGCCGCTGCTACATCTCACACTCAGCAGCATCGGTGACGTGTCGCGCTACGTGGAAGTCGTGGCCGACCAGCCGGTCTTGGCAGGGGCCGTCGCGCTCAATTTGTCGGCGGTGGCAGCGCACGAATCGCGCGCCACGGTGCTGGTCGATGCCGCGCAGCGCAGTGGCGCGCTCCTGTCGTTGTTGCCCACGTCGGTGCTCACGACCGCGTCCATCACGATGGCGCCGACCCCGCGCCGCACCGGCGCCGCCACGACGGACCAGACCGCGACGGATGTGGGGCCCGACGCGTCGGTCCGCTCACGATGGGATGCGCCACGGTCGCTGGCGATCGGCCGCGATGCATTCATCGACATCGTGTTGCCGCGACGCGTCCGTTCCCGGCAGACCGGCCGGGATGTCGGCGTGACGCGTGATGCGGCATCGATGGCGGATGATCTGCGGCGGTTAGCCGCGCACCATGATCTCGCCGTGTATCTCACCGACCACGATCTCGACCAGCATGCGCCGTTGGAGACCGATGTCGTGTTGTGCGCGCGTCTTGGCGTAACGACGCTGGCCTGGTTGTCCCACACCATGCGGCAACTCGAGGATCGCGGACGTCGGGTGCGCGCCGTCGTGCTCTGGTCGGCCGACCTCCCACTCGCCGGATAACGGCGGGTGCCCTTTCTCTCACACTCCATGGCGCGTTCCGTGGCGCGGTTCGGCGTCGTCGGCTAGTCTCCGACCTATGTGGGCCGATACGCTGTTGTCACTCGAACGTGGTCACCTGATCCGCCTTGCGCTGTGGGCTGGCGCCTGCGTGTTGAGCGGGACGTCGCTGCTGACCTGGTTGATGGTGCGCCGCACGACGGCGCCGTTGTTGCGCCATTTCGCGATCCAGACGGCGGCATGGGGAGCGGTGAACCTCGCGATCGCGGCGTGGGCTTGGCGCGGACTTGCGTTTCGCGATTTCGCCGGCACACAGCGCCTGCTGAACGTGTTGTGGCTGAACACCGGTCTCGACGTGGGGTATGCCGCGGTCGGTGTCACGCTTGCCCTGACGGCATGGCGCTGGGGACAGCGCCCTGGCGGTCTTGGCGCCGGCTTGGCGGTCGTGGTTCAGGGCGCAGCGCTCGCGTTACTTGATTTGCGACTCATTTCGGCCATTGGGCCGCTGCAGTAAAAAATACGGAGTAAGGGGTACGGGGTACGGAACTGTTCTCCACGCTCGCGGCTTCCGACTCATGACTCGTTCCCACCTACTCCCTGCTCTCTCCTCCGTACCCCTTACTCCCTACTGTTTTTATGGAGCCCACCATCCCCGATCTGCGCGCCGAGCCGCGTGCCCGTGCGTACGCGCAGCTGCTCGAGATGCAGTCATTGTTGCTCGAGGGCAGCGACGACGCGATTGCTGGTATGGCGACCGTGAGCGCGCTGCTGCACCACGCCTTTGGCCATCTCTGGACGGGATTCTATCGTGTGGTGGCGCCCGGCACGCTGCTGCGCGTGGGCCCGTATCAAGGGTCGCTGGGCTGTCAGGAGATTACATTCGGGCGTGGCGTGTGTGGCACGGCGGCGGCGGAACGCCGTACGGTGATGGTCGCGGATGTGCATGATTTCCCGGGACACATTACCTGCGATCCCCGATCGCAGAGCGAGATCGTGGTGCCGGTGTTCGATGCCTCGGGCGCCTTGATCGCCGTGCTCGATATCGATTCGTCGGTTCCGAATGCCTTTGGCGATGCCGATCGCGACGGGCTCGAGAAGCTGGTGGCTTGGTTCGCCCGCGCGACGTATGTTCCCGTCCCTGCCTGACTCCTCAGTCGCCCCGTCGATGACCGGCTACTCCGATCGGATCAACCACGCATTCGCCTTCGCGGCGAAGCACCACGATCAGCAGGTCCGCAAGGGCACGCGGCTCCCGTATCTCACCCATCCCGCGAATGTGGCGGTGATTCTCACCCGCTACGGGTGCGGTGAGGACTCGGTGGTGGCGGGCATCCTGCACGATGTCGTGGCCGACTGTGTGCGCGACGGCTGGACGCGCGAGATTCTCGACGAT
>JBBQAK010000084.1:0-11633 GCA_038316215.1 Gemmatimonadales bacterium
CGTGGCCGACCTGGCCGAGTCGGAGGTGCGACCTCGTGTTCGTGCGATGGAGGACGCTGGAAAGATCGACCCCGCATTGACCGCGAAGTTCGTGGAGCTCGGGCTGATGGGTATCGAACTGCCCGACGAGTTCGGCGGCGCCGGTGGATCACTCATGATGGTGGCCATCGCGGTAGAGGAGCTCAGCAAGGTAGACGCCTCGGCGGCGATTCAGGTGGACGTGCAGAATACGCTCGTGAACTACCCGCTGTATCGCTACGGCAACGCCGAGCAGCGCGCGCGTATCCTGCCGCGCATGACGGCGGGCACGATCGGCGCGTATGCGCTGTCGGAGCCGGGCTCGGGTTCGGACGCCTTTGGATTGGCCACTCGGGCGGAGCAAGCAGAAGGCGGCTGGACGCTGAACGGCTCGAAGGCGTGGATCACGAATGGCGGTGAGGCCGACGTGTTCGTGGTGTTCGCGAACACGCGTCCGGACATGGGCTACAAGGGCATCACGGCGTTCATCGTGGAACGCGGCACGGCCGGCTTCTCGGTGGGCAAGAAGGAACACAAGCTGGGCATCTGCGCCTCGAGCACCACGTCGCTGCACTTCGAGAATACGTTCGTGAGTGATGCCAATGTGCTGGGCGACGTGGGCATCGGCTACAAGATCGCGATCGAAACGTTGAACGAAGGCCGTATCGGCATTGGGGCGCAGATGATTGGTGTGGCGCAAGGCGCGCTTACGGCGGCCGTGGCGCACTTGAAGGAACGCAAGCAGTTCGGCAAAGCCTTGGCCGACTTTCAAGGCATTCAGTTTCAAGTGGCACAGGCGGCCACGGAGCTCGAGGCGGCGCGTTTGATGGTGTACAATGCCGCGCGATTGAAAGACGCGGGCCAGGACATCGCGCGAGAAGGGGCGATGGCCAAGCTGTACTCGTCGCAGATGGCCGAACGCGTGACGTCGCTGTGTGTGGAGCTGTTTGGTGGATACGGATATACGCGCGAGTATCCGGTGGAGAAGTTCTACCGCGACGCGAAGATCGGCACGATTTACGAAGGGACGAGCAATATGCAGTTGCAGACCATAGCGAAGGCGGTGTTACGGTAACTGCGAAGTACGGGGTAGGGAGTACGGAGTATGGGGTGGCGCCGTTGGGTGGTGCTTACGGCTAGCGTGGGGCTGATTGTCCTGGCCACGTTGGCACCGTATGGTGCGATGGCGGGTGGGGTGATGCCGCCGCGATGGTGTTTGGCCTGTGGTGGACTGTGGCTCACCGATGGCATTAGCAACGTGGTGCTGTTTGCACCGTTTGGGTTGGCGCTGGCGATGCTTCGTGTGCGGTGGTGGGGGGTGCTGTTGCTGTCGTTGGGGTTCTCGCTGGGGGTGGAGTACTTGCAGAGCATTGGTGTGCCGCCGGGGCGATCAGCGGCGTGGGCGGATGTGGTAGCGAATGGGTTGGGTGGACTGGCGGGGGCGGCGCTGTGGGCGCGGCGTGGGTGGGCATTCCCGGCGTCGTGGCGGGTGGCGGTGCGGCTGTCGTGGGGATGGGCGGCAGGGGTGGTGCTGCTCTTTGCGCTCACGAGCTCGGCGTTGGGGCCGCGGTCGGGTGAGCTCGATGCGCCGGCGGTGGAGTCGCAGACGGATCGCGCGGCCGGTGTGGTGTACCGCGCGAGCGATTTTCCGTTTACGCCGGGCTACGGGTGGTTTGGCGGGTTGGCCGACTCGCTCACCGTCAACGGATTCACGACTTCGCATCGGGGCACGGGGCCGCTCATCACGATGGTGTCACGCGAGCCAGCCACGGTGGCCATGCGCGTAGTGCTGCGTGGTCGCGAGGATGGGAGTGCACTGGTGCCGATCGGCTACCTGCACGTGGCGGGCGATTCGTCGGCGGTGGCGTTGGTGGGCGAGGAGGATCTCGCGGCCACGCTCGTGCTCACGCGACGGGCGTGGGATATGGGGCTGGCGATGCCCACGCTTCGACTGGAGGGCGTGTTTGCCGGACGGTCGGTGGCTGACCCGCGGCCAATCGTGCTCGAGGCGTGGAGCGCACCAGATACGCTACGGTTGTCGGCGACGTCGGCGGCGTTCACTGGTTCGCGCGCGATGGCGCTGACGCCGGTGATCGGGTGGGCGCTGATCCAGACGGTGTTTTCGATCGGTGGGACTTTCGAGCTATTGGCGCATGTATGCTGGCTTGCTGCGCTGATGATGCCGATTGGTTGGTGGGGAGTTCAGGCTGGTCCGCGGAGTACGCGAGTGCTGGGAATTGCGATGCTCTGGCTATGGGTTGGTGCGGCAGCCATGCCACGTTTCTTCGGGGTGGCGCCGGTGGGCGCGCGAGATTGGATGCTGATGATGGGGCTCCTGGCGGCGGGAGCGGTGGCGGGATATGCGGCGGGTAGCCCGCGCCTTCACAGATCGAAGAGCTGAATCACATTGAATGTGGTCTCACTCCCCGCTCACGAGTTCCACCGTCACTCGTCCACGGCGGTTACCTGCTGTTGCGGGTCGGATCACGATGTGAACGTCCATTTCCAGATCGAGAAGGACGGCCTCAAGCCGATCGCCGCTAAAGCGCGCCAACTTTCCGCGCATGACATCGCTCATATCGGACGCGGCGAGGCCGACATGCTTGGCCGCCTTGGCTTGCGTCCAGGTGCGACGACGCACGATTTGGCGAATGGCGCGGGCCAATAGCGCCTTCGAGAGTCGCTCCGGAGCGTTCGGGAGCTCAAGGTCGGTGAAAACGTTGTCGCTGCCGTTCACGATTTCCGAGTCGTCATGCAGCGCGCCGCGTGTCTCGTTGGCTTTCATCGAGTCCGGTCTCGGTCGTGAGTTTCAGCCAGCCTAAATCGGGACTGCACTCGCTCTCGTACGGAAAGTAGATCGCGTCCGGGAAGTGCGCCGTGTACGCTGCGCGATAGGAATCGCCGTTATGCACGATCGCGAGCTTCCAAACTTCGGGCCGAACGCCCTCGCCAAACCGTCGCGCGCCCGCCGGCGTGTCTCCGCACTGCGCATCCAGGAGAGCCTGCCCGAAAATGTCCTGCACATCATCGGGCAACGCGCGCATGTCCTTGAGAGCAGAACTGAGCCAATAGATCGGCTTGCGGTTCGTTTGCACGTCGGACCAAGGACCTTTGAATGTTAGCAATATTGCTACGAATGGGCAACTTTAGCGGTGACGGTCGCATCATAGCGCGCCTCTGCCGAGCAGCGCCCACCAAAACCGTGCGTGTTGAAGCATTCGGACGCGCGTGAGTCGCGGCGCGTCTTCGTCTCCACTCGACTGGGCCGAGCACCCTGCTCCTGAGTATCATTCCCCTATGCTCGGATCCATCGTCGGTGTTCTCGATCTGCTCCTTGGCGTGCTGCGCCCCGCGGTGTTTGTGGCTGGCGCCCTCGCGGCTGTGGCCGCCGTGGTGTCGTACAGCGTGCGCACCCGCAAAATCTCGCCCTTCTCCCCTTTCGCGCGCTTTACCCGCGAGAAGGTGGACCCCTGGCTGATCGCCCCCATGGAGCGTCGCATCATGCGCGCCGGCGGCACCCCGTACGCCGCGCCCTGGTGGGCTCTCGCCGCGGTCATTATCGGTGGCTTGATCCTGCTGTCGGTGGTGGGATTCCTGCGCGACCAGATCATGATGCTGGCGTACATGAGCACCTCGGGCTCATCGTTGGCCGCCCTGCTGGTGCACTGGACCTTCAGCGTGCTGCGCATCGCGTTGTTCGCCCGCGTGATCTCGATCTGGGTGGGCGGCAGTGCCTACTCCAAATGGTGGCGCTGGTCGTACGTGCTCACCGAATGGTTCCTCGCGCCGATGCGTCAGGTGATCCCGACCATCGGCATGATCGATATCACGGTGATCATCGCGTACTTCGGCTTAGGCATCTTGGAGAGCGTGATCACAGGGGCACTGAGATAGCGGTGTGATTTCTCCCCAGAAATCAGACGGTCGCTTCAGCGTATCCTGTGCGTGCGGTGAGCTGATCCACTCCAGCGACGAGCACCTCGGCCGTACCATCAAGTGTCGCTGCGGTCGTTCGGTAAAGATTCAGCGGCCCACGGTGAAGGAAGCGTTCGTTGGTGGCCGGTCGGAGCGAAAGCGACGCAAGCGCGCGAGGTTCGATGTGGGTGCGCTACTCGCACGAGTGCCTCGCCTGCCGCGCTTGCCACGAATGCGACTCGACGTGTCGGAGTGGACGTCCCGACGCGCAGTGACACGGTGGACGTTTCGCGCGGCTGCGTGCTACGCGGTGGCCATGGTGGCCACATGGATCGCGCTCTTCACGACATCGGAGTTCTGGCTGCCGGCCATGTTACTGGCGTACGGACCGCGCTGGGTCGTGCTGCTGCCGCTGATCGTGTTGCTGCCGATGGCGGCCATGTTCGCGCGTACATCGGTCAAGTTGCTGGCCGTGGGCGGGCTGATTGCGCTCATACCGATTATGGGCTTCCGGATTGCATTGCCCACCGCGGGCTTTACGCCGCCAACCACACCCGCCACCGACCGGATTCGGGTGCTGTCGTTGAACGCGCAGGGTGGTGGCATGGTAAAGCTGCGACTGGCCTCGATCCTTGAGCGGTATGCGCCAAGTATTGTGGCGATGCAGGAATGCGGCGACGAGTTGGCTGCGGTGGCCGAACAGCAGCGCGGATGGTATACGGTGCGCTACAACGGGCTGTGCACCATGAGCCGGTGGCCGATCGAGTTCGCCGACACGATGCCCCGCGCGGCGTTCGTCCGTGTGTCGCAACTCGGCTACGGCGGCACGGGCATTGTCGTGCGCTACGGCATCGCGCACCCCACGCGCTCCTTTCAGTTCGTGAACTTGCACCTGGAGACGGCGCGCAAAGGCCTCGAATCACTGATGGGGAGCGATGGCCTGATTCCCGACAACGCCACCGGTGTGCCGTCGCCCGAAGAAGAGCAGCGCGCGAACCAAACAGGTGAGAATCGCGTGGCACTGAACGCGCGCATCCGCGAGAGCGAAGCTGAACGCGCGTCGGTGTGGTCCGCCCGCAAGATGGACGAGCTCCCCATCATCGTTGCTGGCGACTTCAACATGCCGGTGGAAAGTTCGCTGTATCGCCGTTACTGGAGCGGACTCACCAACGCCTTCGACGCGAAGGGCCTTGGCTTCGGCTTCTCAAAGCACGAGGGGACGCTGCTGCGCCTGCGCATCGACCACATACTGAGCGCGCCGAAGTGGTTCCGCGTGCGCGGTGCCTGGGTGGGAATGGACGTGGGCTCGGACCACCGGCCGATGATCGCGGACCTGACACTGGAGTGAACACCGGCTTCCCGACTGGGCATCACCCGTTCGTCACAGCGTCCCGTACATGTCGGTGATCACGCGACGAAGCGCCGCGGCGTCGGCGAGCGATAGCGCAGCAACCTTTGCTCCAATCCGCGACTTGCTGATCGTGCGAATCTGATCGACCGCGATCTCAGCCGGCTTGCGCGCAACCCGCACGCCGAGTCGGGTACGCCACGTGGGGTGCAACACCGTGGTGAGTGGGCATACCGTAACGGTCTCCAGCTTCTCATTGAGCACGTCGAGGCTGACGATCACGACCGGTCTCGTTTTCGCGATTTCTGAGCCGACCGTCGGATCGAGTTGCGCCCAACACACGTCGTAGCGCTTCACGGCGACTGCTTCGTGGGCCGTGTTTTGTTGTCAGCCTTGTAGACAGCGTTGGATTCCGCCTCTGACTCCGCCACGCGACGTACGGGCGGCCGCTCCCACGCGAGGTCGGCGAGTCCGTCAGCCGACGTGGTGTCCCACTCGCTCCAGTCCTCGGCGCTCGCCGCCATGGCTCGCGCCGTGTCTTCCCACGACAACTTCGGATTGGCGTCACGACGCGGTCGGAGCAAGATGCCGTCGGCTGTTTCTTCCATGATGACCCGGTCGCCGATCGCGTACCGCTCCAGCGTTTTCGCCGGCAAGCGTACGCCACGAGAGTTACCGATCCGAGCGACCTTCAGTTCGATGGGATCCATGTAATAACAGTAATAACGTATTGAGCTGGAGACCAGTGATTCCCGACCGGACGCACCGCCGCGACGCGAGAAGCGGCCCTCGCGGCTGCCCCCGTAGCCAGTTTGCGCCCCACTGGTGTACCACCTCTATAGGACCGGGAAGTCGGACTCAGCACCCTCGTTGTAACAGTGCAAAAACCACGGAACCGCTCCATGCCTCGCCGTGTTCAAAATCATGTTAGGACCGATCGGTCCTATAACTCACTTTGATATTCGGAGCTTTTCTGATGCGTAAGCTGTCCATGCTCGTTGCTGGTGCGATGCTCGCCGTCGCCGCCCCGTCGAATGCGCAGGCGCAGGATAAGGACATCGTCGCGACAGCGGTGGCCGCGGGTTCGTTCAAGACGCTGGCCAAGCTCCTCACGGATGCCGGCCTGATCGAGACGCTTCAGGGTCCGGGCCCGTTCACGGTGTTCGCCCCCACGGACGAAGCCTTCGCGAAGGTGCCGGCCGCCACGCTGGCCGCGCTGGGCAAGGACAAGGCCGCGCTCAAGAACGTGCTGCTGTATCATGTCGTCGCCGGTAAGGTGATGGCGGCCGACGCGCTCAAGCTCGCGGGCAAGGGTGCCAAGACGGTTGAAGGTCAGGAAGCGAAGATCACCGTGATGGGCGGCGTGCCGATGATCAACCAGGCGCACATCGTCAAGACGGACATCATCGCCACGAACGGCGTGATCCACGTGATCGACGCGGTCATCCTGCCGCCGGCTAAATAACTGCGAAGTAGGGTGTAAGGGGTAGGGAGTACGGAGTAGTAAAAGCGCGGGGCGACCGAAGATTGGTTGCCCCGCGTTTTTCGTTGGCTAGCGGCCGAGTACGATGTCGATGCTGACTAAGACATCGGCGAGTCGCTTTGGTGCGAGCGCGCGCACCCGCTCGACGAGAAAGGCGCGGTCGACGGCGAACAGCTGCGATGCGTTCGCAACCGAGTCCTGGCGTAGACCGGTCACCTTCGCCGACAACAGCGTGTTCCCCGGCGCCTCTGCCCAGGCGAGGTTGCTCGTGAGCGGGACGCACACCACCGTCGGCAAACGGCTTTCATTGAGCGCGTTACCCTGTACCACTACGACGGGTCGGCGAAAACCGGCGGCAGATCCTCCGGGAATCGGTAGTTCCGCCCACCATACCTCGCCTTGGGCGACGGCTACCATTCGACGCGGGCGAGCACCGACTGCGCGGCGGCCCGCACGAACGGATCGGGGGCGCTGCCGACGGCATCGATCACTTGGTTCATCGCTTCCGTGACGTCGTCGGGAGCATGGCGCAGCAAGTACTCGGCAACGGCGTCCGCGTACAACTGGCTTCGCGACTTCCGGGTACGCTCGGCGTGACGCTCCGCCGCCTGAAACACGGCATCCGGCAGTGAGATGGCAGTCTTCATACCATAAGTATAACCAGATGAAGACTCGAGACAATCGTCGACAACGCGGGGTGACCATCACGGTTGCCCCGCGTTACTCTTTTTCGGACCCTCCTACCCCGGCTTCATGATCGCTTTCCGTACGCTCCTGAGTGTGGCTGTCGCGGCTGCGCCGCTTGGCCTTTTGGCCCAACCCGTGGCCACGAAGTCGCCGGCTGACCTTATCGTCACCAATGCCCGCGTCTATACCGCCGACGATGCGCGTCCGCTGGTGGAGGCGTTTGCGGTGCGCGATGGGCGCATTGCCTTCGTGGGCTCGCAGCGTGAGGCGGCGGTCCTCAAGGGGCCGAACACCCGCGTGGTGGATGCTGGCGGCCGCACGGTGATCCCCGGCATGGTCGACGCCCACGCCCATTTCAGCGGGCTCGCGGGAACGCTGCGATCGGTCGATCTCACGGGCACCAGTAGCCTGGCCGAGGTGATCGCGCGGGTAGTGGCCAAGTCGAAGTCGGTGCCCAAGGGCACGTGGATCACAGGCCGTGGATGGGATCAGAACGACTGGGGCGTGACCAGCTTTCCCACGCACGAGGCATTAACGGCGGCGCTGCCCGATCATCCGGTGCTGCTGGAACGCGTGGACGGACACGCCACGTACGCGAACATGGCCGCCATGAAGGCGGCGGGTGTCACGGCGGCGTCGAAGGCGCCGGTGGGCGGGCAGATCATCAAGGATGCCAAGGGTAGTCCCACGGGCGTGTTCGTGGACAACGCCAGTGATGTGCTCGAAGCTCAGGTGCCCGCGCCAACGGCGGCTGAGTACAAGAGCGCCCTCAAGGACGCGATTGCGTTGATGCACAGCTGGGGTCTGACGGGCATGCACGACGCCGGCGCCACGCGCCAAGCCATCGACACGTATGAGGAGTTGGCGAAGTCGCAGGAGTTGAATCTTCGCTTGTATGTGATGATCGGCGACGACAAGGCCGCCCTCGATCACTACTTCGCCAAGGGACCGCAGTCGGCGATGTACAACGGGCAGTTGTGGGTGCGCGCGGTGAAGCTGTACGCCGATGGGGCGATGGGCTCGCGTGGCGCCGCGCTGCTCGAGCCGTACAGCGATGATCCGAACAACACAGGACTGCTGAAGAGCACGCAGGAGCACATTCGTGAAGTGGCCGAACGTGGTCTCAAGGCCGGATTCCAGGTCAATTCGCATGCGATCGGCGATCGTGGCAATCGCGTGGTGCTCGATGCGTACGAGGAGGCACTCAAGTCGGTGCCGACCGCGGATCACCGGTTCCGCGTGGAGCATGCGCAGATTCTGCATTACGACGACATCCCACGCTTCGCGCAGCTGGGCGTGATTCCCAGCATGCAAGCCAGCCATCAAACCAGCGACATGTACTGGATCGGCAAGCGCCTCGGGCCCACGCGCTTGTACGGCGCCTATGCCTGGCAGTCGCTGTTGCAGACGGGCGTGGTCATTCCCAACGGCAGTGACTTCCCGGTGGAGCAAGTGAATCCGCTGATCTCGTTTCATGCGGCCATCGCGCGTCAAGATGACCGGAACTGGCCTGCCGGCGGCTGGTTTCCCGAGCAGAAAATGTCGCGCGACGATGCCCTGCGGAGCATGACCATCTGGCCGGCGTACGCGGGCTTTCAGGAGGCGTCGATGGGATCGATTACGGCCGGCAAGTTTGCCGACTTCGTGATTCTCGATACGGACATCATGCGGGTTCCTGCGGAACTCGTGATGAAGACGAAGGTGTTGTCCACGTACGTTGGCGGGAAGGCCGTGTACGAGGCGGTTCGATAGCTCCTTTTACTGCCGACTGCTTAGGAAGCAGGAGGCAGTCCTACCACAAACACAAACATCCCGCCTCCTATGCGCACCGTCTCGCTCCTGCCCGCTGCGACCGAAATCATGGCGTTTCTCGGTGTCACGGACCATCTCGTGGGCGTCACGCACGAGTGCGACTACCCCGACGTCGTGGTGTCGCGCGCACGGGTCACGAAGAGCAGCTTACCGCATACCACTGACCCGGCGGAGATCGACGCGGCGGTGCGCGAACTGCACGGTGCCGGGCACGCGTTGTTCTCGATGGACGAAGCGCGCATCAAGGCGTTGCATCCCGACGTTCTGCTCACGCAGGCCTTGTGCGAGGTATGCGCGATCAGCGAAACCGACGTGCGCGCGCTGGCGGCGCGCTTGCACCCGGAGCCGCGCATCGTCACGCTCGGCGGCACCACACTGGACGGAGTGTACGCCGATATCGAGGCAGTCGCGCAGGCGATGAACGCCGGTGACGAAGCCGAGGAGCTGCTGGCGGGCCTGCACGACCGCGTGAAGCATGTGCACGACGTGCTGAAAGCCGAAAAGGCCCCGCGTCCGCGCGCCGCGCTGATCGAGTGGACCGACCCGGTGTACATCGCGGGTCATTGGGGTCCCGAACAGATCAAACGCGCCGGCGGTTTCGACGTGCTTGGCACCGCTGGGCTACACTCCACCACGGTGCCGATGGAGCAGTTGATCCTGGCCGATCCGCAGTTCGTGCTCTTCGCGCCGTGCGGCTATTCATTGGCCGCATCAGTAGCCGAAGCGAAGCGATGCCTCGCGCTGCCGCAGTGGTCGTGGCTGGCCGGGCGTCAGGTGTGGGCGCTGGACGCGAACGGATTGGTGAGCCGCCCGGGCCCTCGCATCGTGGACGGTATTGAAGCGATGGCGCGGATCTTCAATCCGTTGCTGTTTACCGCGATTGATGCGCGGCATGCGGTGAGGGTGCGGTAACTGCACACTGCCTCCTAAGCGGTTGGCCGTTCCGACCCGGCAGAAACCAGTCGGACTGTCACCCCACCCACAGCTTCACCGCCATCCCCACCATCAGCACCGCGAACATGCGCTTGAGCACCACGGCATCTACGTGGGTCGCGATCTGAGCGCCGAAGTACGCGCCCACCGCCATACCCGCCGAAATCAGCAGCGCGTCCTTGATCTCCAGTTGCCCGGCGCGGTAGTACGTCGCGGCACCGATCGCGGCACCGAGCGGCAGCACGAGCGCGGCGAGTGAGGTACCGGCGGCCTGCTGCGGTGGCATCTTGGCGAGGTAAATCAGCGCAGGTACGATGACGATGCCACCGCCGATCCCGAAGATGCCGGAGAGCACACCGGCGCCGAGTCCGATCGCGAGAAGGAGTAGGGTCATGCGAAAAGAATAGCACCTATATTTCAGAGATGCTCTCTGAATCCTCTGTAGCCTTTCTGAAGCGCCTGCTCGACACGCCCGGTCCGTCGGGCTTCGAAGGTGCACCGGCGCGCGTCTGGCGTGCCGAAGCCGCCACGTTTTCCTCCGTGAAGGCCGACGTGGTCGGCAACAGCCTCGCCACGGTCGAAGGCGGTGGTGGTCCCACGATCCTGCTGGCCGGTCATATCGACGAAATCGGCGTGATCGTGACCTACATCGACGAAAACGGTTACACGTACTTCGAACCTATCGGCGGCTGGGACCCCCAGGTGCTCGTGGGGCAGCGCATGCGCTTTCTGGGCCGCCACGGTGACGTGTTCGGCGTGATCGGCAAGAAGCCGATTCATCTCATGAAGCCGGACGAGCGCGAGAAGGCGTCGAAGATCACCGACCTGTGGGTCGATATCGGCGTGAAGAACAAGGCCGAGGCGATGGAGCATCTGGAAATCGGCGACGCTGGCGTGATCGATGCGCGCGTGATGGAGATGCCGAACAATCGCATCGTGTCACGCGCCATCGACGACCGCATCGGCGCCTTTGTCGTGCTCGAGGCACTGCGTCGTTACGCCGAGAAGCCCGGCGCCGCCCGCGTGATCGCGGCCGCGACGACGCAGGAAGAGATCGGCTACGCCGGCGGTGGTGCACGCGTGGCCGCGCAGCAGCTCGATGCCAAGATGGCGATCGCGGTGGACGTGACGTTCGCCACCGATCACCCGGGCGTAGAGAAAAAGGAACTCGGCGAACACAACGTGGGCGGTGGACCGGTCCTCACGCGCGGTTCGATCGTGCACCCGGTGGTGTTCCGATTGCTCGCCGATACAGCCAGGAAGCTCGAGATCCCGTACTCGGTACACGCCGCGGGTCGCTTCACGAGCACGGACGCCGACGGCATTCACCTCACACGCGATGGCGTCGCCACGGCGCTGTTGTCGATCCCCAACCGCTACATGCATTCGCCCAACGAACTCGTGTCGCTCGACGACCTCGATCGTGCGGCGGAGTTG
>JBBQAK010000113.1:0-9714 GCA_038316215.1 Gemmatimonadales bacterium
CAGAAGCATCGCGGCCCAGCGCTTGCTCTTTGTAGCAATAGCAGTGGAACACATCACGCAGGTATCGAAGAAGTCCCCACAGGCTGCAATTCCTCAACGAGACCTCAATGGCTGAAAAAGTTATCGGTATCGACCTCGGAACCACCAACTCGGTGGTCTCCGTGCTGGAAGGTGGCGATCCCGTGGTTATCCCGAACGCCGAGGGCGGTCGGACGACTCCGTCGGTCGTCGGCTTTACGAAGGACGGCGAGCGCCTCGTTGGCCAGATCGCCAAGCGGCAGGCGGTGACCAACCCGCAGAACACGATCTTCTCGATCAAGCGCTTCATGGGTCAGCGGACCACCGAGGCGCAGGCGGAGCAGTCGCGCGTGCCGTACAAGATCGTCGCCGGCCCGAACGACGTGGCCTCCGTCGAAGTGGGTGGCAAGCGATACACGCCGCCCGAGATCTCGGCCATGATTCTGCAGAAGATGAAGCAGACGGCCGAAGACTACCTCGGCCACAGCGTCACCAAGGCCGTCATCACGGTGCCCGCGTACTTCAATGACGCGCAGCGCCAGGCCACCAAGGACGCCGGCAAGATCGCCGGTCTCGATGTGCTCCGCATCATCAACGAGCCCACCGCCGCCGCGCTCGCCTACGGACTCGACAAGAACAAGAAGACCGACGAAAAGGTCGCCGTGTTCGACTTGGGCGGCGGTACGTACGACATCTCCGTGCTCGAGTTGTACGACGTGGACGGCACGCGGCAGTTCGAAGTGAAGTCCACCAACGGTGATACGCACCTTGGCGGCGACGACTTCGACCAGCGCGTCATGGATTGGCTGGTGGCCGAGTTCAAGCGCGATCAGGCGATCGATTTGAGCAAGGATCCGATGGCGATCCAGCGTCTCAAGGAAGCGGCGGAAAAGGCGAAGATGGAGCTGTCGAGTGCAAACAGCACCGACATCAACCTGCCGTTCATCACCGCCGACCAGTCGGGCCCGAAGCACCTGAACTACTCGCTCACGCGCGCCAAGTTCGAGCAGCTCGTGGACGACCTGATTCAGCGCACCCTCGAGCCCATGAAGAAGGCGCTCAAGGATGCCGGCATGCAGCCCAGCGAAGTCGACGAGATCATCCTCGTGGGTGGCTCGACGCGCATTCCGAAGATCCAGCAGGTCGTGAAGGAGTTCTTCGGCAAGGAGCCCAACAAGGGCGTGAATCCTGACGAGGTCGTGGCCGTCGGTGCGGCCATCCAGGGCGCAGTGCTCACCGGCGAGCAGAAGGACGTGCTGTTGCTCGACGTGACGCCGCTGTCGCTCGGCATCGAAACGCTCGGTGGCGTGATGACGGTACTCATTCCGCGCAACACGACCATTCCGACCAAGAAGGCGGAGACGTTCTCCACCGCCGACGACAACCAGACGACAGTCGAAATCCACGTGCTGCAGGGCGAGCGCGAACTGGCCGTGTACAACCGCACGATCGGCAAGTTCCAGCTCACGGGCATCCCGCCCGCTCCGCGCGGCATGCCGCAGGTCGAGGTCACGTTCGACATCGACGCCAACGGCATTTTGCATGTGACGGCGCGCGACAAGGCGTCGGGCAAGGAAACGAAGATCCGCATCGAAGCGTCCAGTGGCCTCTCCGATGGCGACATCGACAAGATGGTGAAGGACGCCGAGAAGAATGCGGGGGAAGACAAGCAGCGTCGCGAAGAGATCGAGACGCGCAATCGCCTTGACTCTCAGACGTACGAAGTCGAAAA
This sequence comes from Gemmatimonadales bacterium, assembly GCA_038316215.1. Taxonomy (GTDB): domain Bacteria; phylum Gemmatimonadota; class Gemmatimonadetes; order Gemmatimonadales; family Gemmatimonadaceae; genus Gemmatimonas. The sequence continues at coordinate 1,751 of JBBQAK010000113.1, forward strand.
GAACGTGAAGGAGTGGGGCGAGAAGGTTCCGGCGGAACTGAAGGAACGGATCGATGCATCGATCGAGCGGTCGCGTAAGGCGCTTCGCGGCGACGACATGACCGAGATCCGGGCCGCTCAGGAAGAGTTGACGAAGGCCTATAGCGAGGCAGGTCAGGCCTTCTATCAGCAGCAGGCGGCCGAGGGTGCGGCACCGGAAGCGGGTGCGGCGCCGGGCGGCGAGCCGGAGGCAGGCGGCGCGAAGGCCGACGATGTGGTCGAAGCCGACTACGAGATCGTCGACGACACCAAGAAGTAAACGCCACCTGGTCGTCTCGAGACACCGGACTCCCGCGGAAACAGAAAGCGGGGGTCCGGTGTCTTATTCCATCGTAGGATTCAGGTCGGCATCATGCAGCACACCGTTCGTACCGCACTCACCGGGTTCAGACACATGTCTTCTCGTTTCTCCCGATTCCGCTTCGCCGCTGCTGCGGTTGTGAGCTTTTCCGCCGGCGTCCTTTTCGCGTCCGGCATGGACTGGACGAAGATCAGCTTTGCGCAGGGTGGCACGACATCGCGCGGCGCCTCCGTGCGCGGCCCAATGGCCCCAGAAGGCAGTTCGTTCGCCGACATCGCCGAACGGGTGACCCCCGGCGTCGTGGCGGTGAACACCACCCGCACCGCCCGCCCGCGTCCGCAGGTTCGCGGCCGTGCGCCGCAGGGTATGGAAGACTTTCTCGAGCAGTTCGGACCGCAGCAGCCACGGCAGCAGCGCGGCGAAGGCTCAGGCTTCATCGTGACGCCGGACGGCTACATCGTCACGAACAACCACGTGGTGGCCGACGCCGATCAGGTGTCGATCACGCTCAGCGACGGCCGCACCTTCAAGGCGAAGGTCGTCGGCACCGACTCCACCACGGATGTCGCGGTCGTCAAGATCGACGCCAAGGGCCTCCCAACGTTGGCCATCGGCAACGACGAAACCACGCGCATCGGTGACTGGGTGCTCGCCGTGGGCAACCCGCTGGGACTCGACTTCACCGTCACCGCCGGCATCATCTCGGCCAAGGGACGCGGTGGCTCGGAGATCCAGCTACCGAACGCCGGCAACTTCACGATCTCCGATTTCATTCAAACCGATGCGGCGATCAATCCGGGCAACTCTGGCGGACCGCTCATCAACCTGCGCGGCGAAGTGATCGGTCTCAACAGCGCCATCGCCAGCCAGACCGGCTTCTACTCCGGCTACGGCTTCGCGATTCCGATCACGCTCGTGAAGTCGGTGACCGATGACCTGATCAAGGAAGGGCGCGTGCGCATTCCCGTGATCGGCGTGTCGGTTGGGCGGATCGATCCGGAAGACGCCGGCATCAACGGCCTGGCCCGCGTGGCCGGTGTGAAGGTGGCGGGCTTCAACCCGGCCGACGGTGGGCCGGCCAAGGCCGCCGGCATCGAAGTCGGGGACATCATTGTCACGGTAGACGGCAAGGCCGTCGATCGCGTCAGCTCACTGCAGCGTGTGGTACGGTCGCGTCGCGTGGGCGACATGGTGCCGGTGGACGTGATGCGCTTCGGCGCCAGGAAGAGCTTCAAGGTGAAGCTGGTGGAAGCCGACGTGATCGGCCGCGTGGCGGCATTGCCAGAAGCGGCGCCCAAAGCTGTGCCCGCATCCGGTAAGCTCGGCATTACGGTGGAAGAGGTGCCAGCCGATGTGTCCGCGCGCATGAAGCTCGACGGCCGCGGTGTTCGCGTCACCGATGTGACCGAAGACGGTCCGGCCCGCGACAAGCTCGCCCCGGGCAGCGACATCGTGCTCGAGGTGCTCTACCCGACCCCGCGTCGCGCGGTGAAGACGGTGAACGATCTGCAGGGTGTGCTGTCGGGCCTCAAGGACGGCGACTACGTGAGCTTGCTCGTGCGCAACATGGACCCGCGGGTGGGTGAGCGCGTAGTGAACATTCGCGTGGGCGGCTGATCCGGATCGTCGATGTGGTAGCTCGAACGGGCGACATCGGTCACGATGTCGCCCGTTCTGCCGTTTCTTGGCAACCGTTATCGTGGTTATGTTATGCGGAGTGCGGCTTGCGGACGTGGCGAAATTGGTAGACGCACCAGCCTTAGGAGCTGGCGGGTAACACCATCCCGGTTCGAGTCCGGGCGTCCGCATTATCATTGATTGTCCCCGCAGCACCCCGAGCTGCGCCCTCGTACCGGCAGCGCGAGCTTGGTGGCCCTGTCCCCCGACCTGCACACTGCCCTGCCCTGCCCACCCGCTTTCGCTTCGCGTCTGGCGACGGGGACCGTACCAGCGGTAACGACGAACTGGCCAAGACGCTGCAGGCGCGACTGCGCGTACTAAGCATCATCGGCGTCACCATCTTTTGAGCGATGCTCGCGGTATACGGCCAGCGCAGGCGCGCCCTCAGTGGCGCGGAGCTCGCCTCCATGGCGATTGGTCGCCTCGCGGTCGGTTCGGCGCTGCTCCCCACGGCGCTCCTCGCGTGGTAGCTCCGCCCCAGTCCATCGCGATCCATCGGTCGGCTGCGATGGGTGGAAAGCGCCTTTTTTGCCGGCAACAGTGTGTACGTGGCGTTGCTGATGGCAAACGACTTCCCCACCATCGTGCCGGTCCTTGATGCCGCGCCGATGGATCTCGGCTACAGCCAAGCCGCGTGGATGTCGTTTCAGATCGTCGCCTACGGGCTGCTGATCCCGAATCGCTGGCAGCGCGCCGCGACGGTGATTGGACTCATGATCGGCTTGCTGGTGATGGTGGACGTTTACAACTTTCGCCAATGCAGCATATCACGCGCGACGACGGCCACGTTTGTTGGCGCGCAGCTCACGCTGCTCTGCGGCTTGGCCGCCTGCGCGTTGTTTGGCGCGTACCGCATTGTCGCCGCGACCACCGTCGCGCGTGATGCGTTGCGCCTCGGACCGTATGTGCGGGTGGAACAACTAGGCGCCGGCGGCATGGGCGAAGTACACCGCGCGGAACATCGCCTGCTTCGCCGGCCCTGCGCCATCAAACGCATCCGGCCGGAACACGCTGGGAATGCCCATGTGTTGCGGCGCTTCGAACGCGAAGTCCAAACCACGCTCACGCATCCCAACACGATCGCGATTTACGACTACGGCATCACCGAAGACGGCACGTTCTACTACGTCATGGAATACCTGCCGGGCGATACGCTTGAGCAGCTCGTCGCGCGCGACGGCCCGATGTCCGCACCACGCGCGATCCATGTGCTGCGGCAAATTGCCGGCGCGCTTCACGAAGCTCACGGCGTCGGCCTCACGCACCGAGACATCAAGCCCGGCAATGTGATGCTCGGCGAACGAGGCGGCGTACCGGACGTGGCCAAGCTGCTCGACTTTGGACTCGTCACCGCGCACAGCGCGAACAGCGCGGATGCGAATAGCGCACGCGACGCTGCCGGTGGCATTACGCAAGTGGGCATGCTCCTCGGGACGCCGTCGTACATGTCGCCCGAGCAATGTGCGGGCGACCAACAGCCTGGCCCCGCCAGCGACAGCGATAGCTTCGGTGCGTTGGGGTACTTCCTCGCGACCGGCAAGTCCCCTTTCGAGGGGCGCGCCCCACTGCAGATGATGTTGGCGCATATGAGCGAAGCGGCACCGTCGGCGCGTGCGGTGCGACCAGAGCTGCCGAGCGCGTGCGATGCCGTGTTGCAGCGCTGCCTCGCGAAGCGGCCGGAGGACCGGTACGCCAGTGCGCAGGCAGTGGACGAAGCACTGGAACACGCACTCGCGCGCTCGTCGTAACCGTCTCGCGGCGTGGGTCCGATCCATGCTGCCTATAGCCGATGTGAATCGCGGACTAGCTCGACGGGGCAACATGACCTAGCTTGCAGGTCATGACCGAGTACAAGATGGCCTATGCCAAGACGCACTTAGCCAGCCTCATCCGCGAGGCCCTTACGGGCGAGGACATCGTTATCGCCCGCGACGATGAGCCGCTGGTGCGGCTGGTGCCACTCCACGTTACCGGCGCGGCACAGGAACGCACGCCCGGTGACCTTGAAGGCAAGCTCGCGCTACCGGATGCCTTCTTTGCGCCGCTCACCGACGCCGAGTCCAGCGACTGGGAGTTGTAGTGCGTCTGATCCTCGACACGCACGCGTATTTCTGGTGGCGGGCGGACCCGGCCCGGCTCTCACCCGCGTCCGGTAAGGCCATTCGCGATCGCTCGAACCAGGTGTTCATCAGCGCCGCGACCGTCTGGGAGCTGTCAATCAAGGCGCACACCAAAGGCTGGGAGTCGGCCCGCATTCTCCTGCTCGACATGGAAGAGCACCTGCAGTCGCAGGGAATGCAACCGCTGCCGATTTCCCTGTCGCACGCCCGCGAGGCGGGCAGCCTGCCGCTCGTGCATCGTGACCCGTTCGATCGCATGCTCATCGCGCAAGCGCGCGTGGAGCGAATGCAGCTCGTAAGCAACGAAGTGCTGTTCGACGAGTACGGCGTGAGCCGCGTCTGGTAGACGGCCCCTCCTCGCAGTTCGAATCGCCTCTTACCTACGGAGATCTCATGGCACGCGTACTCGTGATTGGCGGCACCCTCCTTATCGGCCGTACTCTGGTCGAGCAGCTTCTCGAACGCGGCGAGGACGTGGTGATCATGCACCGTGGCCACGGCACGCCGTTCGGCACTCGCGTGCGTGAGATTCGCTGCGATCGGAACGACGTGGACGCCGTGGCCTCCGCGCTCGCACAGGAGCAGTTCGACGTTGTGTACGACAACGTCTACGACTGGCAGCGCGGTACCAGCGCCGACCAGGTGTGCGCCGCCGCCGTCGCCTCGGCGAAGGGGCTTCGCCGATACGTCTTTACCTCGTCCGTCGCCGTCTTTGCGCCAGGCGGGACGTACGACGAAGATGGCACGCTCGTCCCGGCAGATTATCCAAACACGTATGGTGCGCAGAAGGCCGACAGTGAGCGCGCGCTGTTCGCGCTTGGCCGCGCCCAGGGCATTCCGGTCACGACGATCCGCCCAGCCTTCATTTTCGGACCGCATAATGCCTTCGACCGCGAAGCCTTTTTCTGGGACCGCATCGTCGCCGGGCGTCCGGTGATCATCCCCGGCGACGGCCTGTCGACGATGCAGTGGATCTACTCCCGCGACGTCGCACGGGCCGCCATCGCGGCGGCTCAACACGACGCAGCGATCGGTCGGGGATACAACGTGGCCAATGTCCCGCCGATCACGCAGCTGGATTTTGTACGCCTGCTGGCCCGCGTGGCAGGCAAAGACGTCACCGTGGTGCACGTTCCGCGCGAGACCATTGCGGCGCTCGGTGGTGACATTATGCAGCCACCGCTGTACTTCGGCGCCTACCTCGATATCCCACCCATCACGGTGCGCAACGACCGCCTGCGCACCGACCTCCAGCTCGAGCTCACGCCGCTTGAGCGTGGACTGGAGGAGACGTTTCGCTGGTATGCAGCGCAACAACGACCGACACCGGATTTCTCGTGGGACGACAAGGCCATCGCGGCGGCCGGGTAAGCGTATGGTCGAGGCACTGGCATCGAACACAACACGCGGAGTGCCCGCTCAAAGATGAGCAACCGATCGGCCGCTGACTGGCGGCGAATGCCGCCAACGTGCACGTTTCTTATGATCGTTCGGTGGTGCACGTGGCACCGCCAGCATGCGATGTTATCACCCCATTGGTCTTGGAGTGTCACGTGCGTACAACCATTCGCCGCGTCGCGATTGCGGCTGCCATGGCTTGGCCTTCTGCGTTGCTGGCGCAGGACGTCACGGTGGAAAGTGTCGTCGACACCAAGTTTTACGGGGCCCTTGGCAAGGTCGTGGGCATCGCGGCGCGCTTCGGAGGCGCCAAACTGAACGACGTGCCGACGACCACGATGGTGTCCAGGCACAAGATGCGGACGGAGACCGAAAACTCCGCCAGCGTCATTGATGCGGACGTCGGACAGTGGATGGAGGTGGACCACAAAAAGAAGTCGTACACCACCATGACCTTCGCCGAAATGGCGGCCGCCATGGACGAGGCCGCTCGCTCGGCGAAGTCATCGCGCGAGAAGAGCGCCGCGGACAATGCGAAAAAGCCCGACGACGCCAAGGGTGACGTGAACGTGAAGTACGCCGTGTCGGTAGACCGTACCGGTGAGCGGCAGCGCATCGCCGGGTACGACGCCGAGCGGCTCTTCATCACGATCACGGTGGAAGCCGAAGCGACCCCTGAAGGCGAGAAGACCCAGCAGGCGGGGAGCCTGGTCATGCTGATCGATCAATGGATGACAAAGAGCGCTCCGCAGATTGCGGCCATGGAAGAGTTCTACAAGGCCTTCTCCGCCAAGTCGGGCCAAGCGTTTCGCAAGCAGGCGGAATCGATGCAGGCCGCCTTCCAAGCAGATCCTCGGCTGAAAACGGGTATGGAGGCTGCGGCGAAGGAACTGAAGAAGGTCTCGGGCGTGGCGCTGCGCAGCGCCACGTACGCGGTGTTGCTTCCGGTCGGCATGAAGTTCGACCGCAAGCTGGTGCTCAACGACGTCGCCGTCGCGGCACCGTCAGCCACGGAGGAGAAGCCCAAAAAGGGATTGCGCGGGATGATGGGAGCCATGAAGGCGGCGGCCGAGGAAGCAGCGAACAAGGGCTCAGACAACAAGGAGCCTCAGCAGATGAAGCAGACCACGCTGCTTGCCATCACCGATGAAGTGAAGTCCATCAGCACCGGTGCGGTGCCGGCGTCGATGTTTGCGCCACCGGCCGGATACAAGTTGGAAGCGCGGCGTCGGTAACGCCTGGACGGGATCTTCGCGTTTTGCACTGGATCACTGCATGATCAGAGGATGGACGGGACCGTACGTCCCTTCCATGCTTGTTCCTTCCTCGTACCAGTCGGAGGACATTCATGCGCAAAACCCTGATGCTCGCCGTGTTGCTCGCTGCATGCGCCAAAGCGGACACGCCCGCGGCAGATTCCACCGCGATGGCACCGTCCGCGGCGGCACCTGCGCCGCTCACGGCGGCGGATGTGAACGGGAAGTGGAGCGGTACGTCGATGGCAGAAATGAGCGATTCCGTCACGTTACGATGGACCACGGAAAACGTGGATGACAGCAACGGCAAGCTGATCATCGAAGGACAGAAGGACGCGATCGCCTTTACGCGCATCATGGACGCCGACAGCATGATCGCAACCTCGGCGCCGTACGCCAATCCAGCCGATGCGAAGGCGCCGAAACTTACGTTCCGCTCCGTGGGCAGACTGAAGGATGGGAAGCTCGTGGGTACGTCGGCCAATATGCTGGCCGACAAGCCGGATTCGGTGGTGTCTCGTGGACACTGGGAAGCAACGAGAATGCCGTAATCGCCAGGAGTCGCACACGTGGACGCACCACGGGCCGTTCGCAAGAACGGCCCGTTTTGCTTGCCGGTCGCACGATCTTGGCGCGTTGGCGATGCATGGCGATTGCCGATGAGTTCGGAATGCGTGAACGGGGTGGCGATCACGCTGTGGTGAAAAGCCGGATAGCGAAATCCCGACGCTTTGCCGACCCTTCAATACAAAAACAGGGAGTCGCCTATCGGCTCCCGACCAGTCCATTGCGCGCGATACGCCACGCATCGCGGCCTTCATGTTTGTGTATCGGAGTCCTGCAGAATGATCCAGCGTTTGTTAGTCAGCATAAAATGGTGTACACAGTCACCGCCAACGTGAGCGCGATCCGTCGTCACCTGACCGCGATCATCCTCGTGGCGATCATGATTCTGGTCGGCGCGCTTGCAGGACCACGCCTGTTACTGGGTCCGCAGGTGAGCGTGGAGGCCGTGGTACGGCAGGACTTCGTGCAGACCGTCGTCGCGAGTGGCCGCGTGGAGACCCCGCATCGCGTGGAGGTTGGCGTCCAGATCACCGGAGCGGTGCGTCTGGTGCCGGTGAGGGAAGGCGACGTGGTGGCGGCCGGAGCCACGCTCATCGAGCTGGA
>JBBQAK010000214.1:0-6794 GCA_038316215.1 Gemmatimonadales bacterium
GGGGTCGGTGCTGGCGCCTTGCTCGCCTCGGGCTGTGCCTCGGCCGGTGCGTTCGCGTCGGCCGCACCCGTGCGCGGCATTGAACGCGGCCGCGCCAAAGACGGGGGGGTGGGGCATGTCGTCGTGATCGGCGCCGGCGCATGGGGCGGCTGGACCGCCTACCACCTGCGCGAGCGCGGCGCCCGCGTCACGCTCGTCGACGCCTACGGCCCCGGCAACTCGCGCTCGACCAGCGGCGACGAACCCCGCGGCATCCGCTCCTCCTATGGCGATCGTGCCGTCGGTGAGCTCTGGACGCCGTGGGCGCGAGCCGCCATCGAGCGCTGGCGATTGTTCGAACAGGAGTGGGCGCCCGTGTTCCGGACGTCCTACTTTCATCACACGGGCGACGTGATCATGCGGGCGACCGCCGAGCCGTTCATTACCAAGACGCTCGACTTGTGGAAGGCGAACAACGTCCCGCACGAAGTGCTTGATGGCGCCGAGTTGCGGAAGCGCTATCCCGTCATCAAGGCCGACGACATCACCATCGCCATCACCGAGCCCGATGCCGGCGTGGTGCGCTGTCGCGCGGCCACACAAGCCGTGGCGGCGGTGGGCGGGAAAATGGGTGTGAAGCTCGTGATCAGCCGGATACGTCCCGGACCGATTGTGAACGGCACGATGGACGGCGTGATTTTGGAAGACGGGACCATCTTGCGCGGCGACTCGTACGTTTTCGCCTGTGGTCCGTGGCTGCGCAAACTCTTTCCATACATGGAAAACCGGATGCGCATCCCGATTGGCGTGGCCTGCTACTTCGGGGTGCCTGCCGGAGATGCGCGCTTCACCTTTCCCAATCTGCCCAGCTTCAACTTTCCTGGCGTGACCGGCTGGCCCGTGCTCCCCGTCGACTCGCGCGGTTTCCGTGTGCGTGGCGCAATCGCACCGCCAGCACCGCCGGCCGGCGCGTCCCCGGCCGCGTCCTCGGGCGCGACACCGGCACCCGTCGGTCCCGCCGCCGGGGCGCCAGCGCCCGCCGATCCGTTGCAACAGGATCCGGACACCAGCAGTCGGTGGGCCAGTCAGGAGCGCATCGAGGGGTCCCGTCGCTTCCTCGCGGCGCGATTCCCGGCGCTCGCCAACGCCCCGCTGCTCGAGACGCGCGCTTGTCACTACGAATCGAGCGTGAACGGCAACTTCATCATCGATCACGTACCCGGCACGTCGAACGCCTGGATCGCCGGCGTTGGTCAGGCCGAAGGATTCAAGTTCGGCCCCGTCGTTGGGGAGTACGTCGCGCAGCGCGTCCTCGGCATCACCGGCGACCCGAAGCTCGTGGCGGCCTTCAAGCTGCCAACCGAAGAATACGAGAAGCCGCCCGGTTGATGCGCCGCCCCGCACTGCTCGTGTTCGCGGCGCTCTTCTTCGCCTACGAACAGTGGTCGTTCTATACATGGATGCAGATGCACGGCTCCGCGTCGGCCGGGCTCGCGCATGCGTGGATGACGCTCCGTCAGGACCCCATGGTGTTCATGGCGTGGAACGACATGGGCGTCTTCACCGCCGTCGTCCTTGTCTGGCTGGCGCGCGATCTACGCGCCCGTGGCCGCGCGATCTGGTGGTGGCCGGCCACGCTCATCATGGGGTGCCCGCCGCTGCTGGTGTATCTGGCAACCGGTAGCGACGCGTCTCCCCGTGCCGCAGCACGCGGAATCGATCCGGCGGCAACCCGCGCGCACTAAGTGCGGCCTCGAGATCGCGCGGCGGCTGATCCAGCGGCTCATCGGTGAGCGCAAAGGTGCCCCAGTGCACGCCGATCGCGTCCGACGCGTTCACATCGAGCATCACCTGCACCGCCTCGTCCGGGTTCACGTGTTGCGTGCGCATGAACCACCGCGGCTCGTACGCACCGATCGCGATAGCGGCCGCATCAAAGTGTCCGAAGCGCGCGCCGATTGCACGCGGCTCCTCTGAATAGCCAAGATCACCGGAGTACCAGAACCGGAAATCGGGGTGGATCACCGCCCAGCTGCCCCACAACGACTGGTTGCGGTCGAGCATGGTGCGATTCGACCAATGCTGTACCGACAGAAAGTGCAGCTCGAGATCGCGCGTACGTCCAGGCCAACGGACCACGTCATCCCATCCGCACCCGATCACCTGGGCATCACGCGCAGCGCGTGGAAGATTCGCGGCAAACCACGACTCAGTGCCACGGGGCACGATGAACGCCGGCGCGCTACCGGTCTGCACTGCCACGTCACGCATGGAGCGCCGATCGAGATGATCGTAATGGTTGTGCGACAACAACACGGCGTCGATGCGCGGCAACTGGTCGGCGCGAAGTCCGGGAGGCTGATGCCGCTTGGGACCGGCGAACCACACCGGCGACGCACGCGCACTGAACACGGGATCGATCAGCAGGTTTACACCGTCGATCTGCAGCAGCATTGACGAGTGGCCGATCCACGTGAGTGCGGGCTCCTCACGATTGGCGTGAATGAACGCCAGATCTGGCGATACCCCCACGATCCGCCGCACGGGCGGACGTGGTAGGCGATCGCGCGTGCGCTGCACCATCCACGTCCCGGCGCCGGCACCATCCACGTTGACGCCCGAGCGATTCGAATACGGCGGGCCTGCCTGCTCCGTCACGCGGGCGACGACGGCGCCGCGCGCCGCTTGTTGGCACGCGCACGGAACGGCAGCACAAACAAATACATCCCCGTGATCCACAACCCGAGCACGATCACGGCGGCGGGGAAGAATACCCAGAGCTTCACACGCGGGTGAAAGAACGACCCGTCATGAATACTTTCGATCAGATCCGAACGACGATACGCCGACTGCAACAGCGCGCCGGTGGCGAGCTCCATCTGGAGCTCCCAGTTCGTAATCGTGGCCACCTTCACGATGCCCTTCCCCGGACGCACATCGAGCCGATCAATGTCCGCCCAACTCGACACCTTCGCCTCGGGCACCGACTGCGCCGTGGCGAGGATCTGCTCCATCGTCACGGTGGGCACTCGCACCGACGTTTTCTGCTCGGCCGGCTGTACCCACGTAAGCTGCTTCTTGAGCTGCAGCAGCAGGCCGGTGCAGAGCACGATGACGAACGGCAGCGCCACGGCGATAGAGCCCCAGCGGTGCAGCTTCCGATTCCAGATGCGGGGATTGATTGACGTCACGGCTTTCGCTTACCCCACACCGGGGGCGCAGGCTCCTTCGTGGCGCGATCATTCTTCCACGTGGACAGCAGGCGCATCGCTTCCTGCACGGCCCGCTCCAACTGTGGATCGCGACCGGCGATCACGTCTTTCGGGAAGTTCTCAACATCGATGTCGGGTGCCACCCCTTCATTCTCAACGGCGAACTTGTCGTCACGTGAGAAGAAGCCGAATCGCGGCGCGATCATCGAGCCGCCGTCTACGAAGTTCGGCGTATCGGTGGTCGCCACCAGTCCACCCCAAGTGCGCGCACCGACCAGCGGTCCGATGTTGCGACGTTTGAACATGTACGGCATCAGGTCGCCGCCCGATCCCGCCATTTCGTTGATGATCATCACCTTCGGTCCCCAGATCCCATTGGCGGGGCTGGTGAACGGATAGCGATCTCCGACCGGATTGTTGAAGTAGCCATCGTAGTCGCGACCCAGCAGATCCACGATGTAGTCAGCCGCCGAGCCGCCGCCGTTGTAGCGCTCATCCACCACGACACCCTGACGGTCCTGCTGCGCGAAGTAGTAGCGGTTAAAGCTGGTATATCCTGGCTGACCCGTGTTCGGGAGGTACACATACGCCAGCTTGCCGCCTGACAGCGAATCCACCTTGCGGCGATTGTGCTCCACCCACGCTCTGGTGCGTAGCCCCTGCTCATTGGCGATCGGCATCACGGTCACCGTGCGCGCACCCTGCAGCTCGGGGCGTGCGTTCACGGTGAGCACCGTCTGGCGGTTCGCCGTGCCATCGAGCAGGCGGAAAATGTTGTCGGGCGCGCGCAGCTCCACGCCATTGATCGCGAGCACGTAGTCGCCGATGCTCACGTTGACGCCGGGCACCGCCAGCGGCGCCCGCAGCTCCGGATTCCAGCTTTCGGCGTCGTAGATGCGCGCCAGTCGGTAGCGACCGTTGTCGATGGTAAAGTCAGCACCCAGCAGGCCGCCGGTGTTGGTCGGCACATCGGGGATGTCGCCACCGCGCACGTACGAATGTCCGATCGCGATCTCGGCACCCATGTTGTCGATCAGATAGTTCAGATCGGCGCGATGGTTCACATGTGCCAGCAACGGCTCGTACATCTGCTTGACCGCCGGCCAATCGGCGCCGTGCGCATTCTTGACGTACAAGTTGTTGCGCTGATTGCGCCAGCCTTCGTTGAAGATCTGACGGAACTCTTCACGCGGATCGATGTAGGCGCGCAACGCGGCTGTGAGGCGACCGGTACCGGCGGCCGGCACAGCGCGGTCGGCATCCACCAGGTAGAGCCCACCCTGCGCACCGCCCGTGCGATACAACAGCTTCCGCCCGTCAGCGCTCACCACGTACTGCGCCACGCCCGTGGCAAACGGCACCGCGCGACGCGTGGAGAGCTGGAAGCGATGCAACGTATTGCCGCCACCCGGCGCGCCCGCGCCTCCAGTACCGGTCGCCGGTACCGGCTCGAGGAAGAACACGGAACCGGCCGGACCGGCGCGCAACTCACCGTAATCGCGCTCGGTTACACCCTGCACCGCGATGATGCGCTGTTGAATGCCATCAAAATCGATCCGCACCGCTCGAGGCGCTGGCGCCGGCGGTCGCGCGCTGTCGGCGCGTGCTCCGGCCGGTGCGGCTGCCGCGGCGGCCGGCGCGGCGGCGCTGTCACCACGCGTGCGCGCCGCTTCTTCATCGCTCTCCGGCAGCAGCGGCGACGCGTCGGCCTTGGACAGCACGGTGAGATACAGCGACCGCGTTTCCGGACGATCATACTTCGACATATCCAACAGCGACGAGTTCAGCGCAAAGTTCGTCGAGGCGAGGAACCACAAATACTTACTGCCGGCGTCCCACGCTGGTGCGGTCGCATCGGCGAGACCGTCGGTCATCTGCTTCACCGCACCGCTTTCGACGTCGTACACGAAGATCGCGCGGAACAGCGACTTGAGCCGCTTCGGATACGCCAAGTACCGCGAGTCAGGACTCCAGACCGGCACGATCGATCGGTCGGCCATGAAGTAGGGATCGGTATCGGCCACCTTGGCCTGCCCGCTCGCCAAGTCGACCATCCAGATACGGAAGTGCGTATCCTGAAACGCGATGCTCCGACCGTTTGGAGACCAGCTCGGCTTGTACGGGCGACTCGGCTCGGGCAGCGCGATCTCTCGACGCGCGCCCAATCCGTCCTGCGGCGCAATTACGAGTTTGTACTCGCCGCTGGCATCGCTGAAGTACGCCAGCGACTTCCCGTCGGGTGACCAGACCGGCGCGATCTCCGCCGCACCGCTCGTGTTCGTCATGTTGCGCACGTCACCCTTCTCGGCGGGGATCGTAAAGATCTCTCCGCGCGCTTCGACCGCCGCACGCTTGCCGGTGGCCGACAACGCCAGACTGGTGATGCGCGACGACACATCCTTCCACGACGCCATCATCCACGGAAAGTCGCCGGCAGCCGTGATGTTGACGACATGCTCGCGTCCCGTTTTTGCATCGAGCTCGTGCACATAACCGGCCTGCTCGAACACGACCGTGCCAGCCGATGCATCCAGCGACTTGACGTCGAAGTCGCGGAACTTCGTGATCTGCGCCAACTGCTTGGACTTCGTGTCGTACGAGAACACGTTGGATACGCCGTCACGATCCGACAGGAAATACACGGCGTCGTTCACCCACACCGGGTCCATTTCCTTCGAATTGGTGAACGGCGTCGAGTCAAGTGCGAAGCTTTTGAGATCGAGAATCCAGATGGGCTTATTTTGCCCTCCGCGATAATTACGGCGCTCCTCATCCCACGAACTCGCCATGCGATACGCCACGCGATTGCCGTCGACCGAGAGCTTACCCTGATAGGCGCGCGGCATCGGCATTGGCGTTTCCACGCCACCGTCCACCGACACGGTCCAGAAGCGTTGCGCCGCCGAGGGCGCCCATGAGGCGCGCGGACTGGCGAACATCACCGACTTGCCGTCGGGCGTCCATCCCTGCACGATGTCGGCCGACGGATGCCACGTCAGTCGCTTCGGCTGTCCACCACCGACCGGCACCGTATACACATCGGTGTTCCCCGCGTATTCGGCGCTGAACGCAATGAGGGCGCCGTCGGGCGAGAGCTTGGGATTTTGCGACTGTCCCTGAAAGCTCGTGAGGCGCCGCGCCGCACCACCGGCGCGCTCGACCACCCAGATGTTGTTGGCGTAGGCAAACGCGATATGCTGCGCGCTCACACTGGGGGTGCGCAGCAGGCGCGTGCCGGACTGCGCACGGGCGGAAACTGCCGAAACGGCAAGGAGGGCGAGCGCGGGAAGCGCTGCCCGCGAGCGGGCGATCAACAGGGACATTTGGGACGCCGGAGGGAGCCGCGAGATCGGGAGAGAACGCACCGAACACGTGCTTTGAAATTTACTCGACGGACTGTCCCCGAGTTAGCCCTGCTGCGGTGGATCACGCGCTGTGGATCAGTAAATCGCCACCGCCCCGAGTTCGTCGGTGCGCACGACCAATGTCGCCACTCGTTTCGCCGCCGCTCGTCGGGTCGCCGCGCCCGATGCGGGAACGCGCTCAACCACCACGCGCACGACGAAGGCCGACGATGGTGCGAACCCTGACAGGTTGAGTCGT
>JBBQAK010000082.1:0-11779 GCA_038316215.1 Gemmatimonadales bacterium
CGCGATTGAGTTGCTCGGTGGGATCAGTACTCGACGTGGGGTACAGTCGCGGATAGAAGAACCCGCTGCCGTCGGGTAGCCACGTTACTTCGTGCTGCGTGTCCGACTGCGTCGTGAAGAGATCGGGCACACCGTCTGGCAGCAGCCCCCCGTTCACCGCATCCACCACCACAATCGCGGCGTCGCTGTCGCCACTCTTGGTGGTGCCGATCGCGACATAGCGACCATCCCACGATGGCACGAAGGTCCGAATGTTCGCGCCCGGGTGCCGGCGCTCGAGGGCGCTGGCGGACAGAATTTCGCGTTCGATGCGCTGACCGGCATCGACCACCATCACCGAGGGCTTATCGCCGAGGTACCGCGTGAGGAATGTGCGCGCTGGCGTGTGTACGACCGTGCCGATGGTTGGCATGGCGGCGTACGCGCGCTCGATGCCGGCGGCAATCGAATCGCGACCAACGAGACGGGCCAGTACGGCTTCGGTGTACGCGGACTGACTCTTGACCCACGCGCGCGTCTTCGCGGCGAGCGTGTCCTCGAGCCATCGCAGCGGATCAGGTACCACGACGCCATGCATCGTATCCGCAAACGCCACGAGCGCCGCGTGCGCTGGTGGTGCGATGCCCACCGCGGTAACGACGGGTGGCGGTACCTCACGGGCGCGCGCGTCATCATTTGCTGCCGATGGCGTGCACGCGGCCGCGAAGAGCAGGGCGGCAAGCTGCAGCGGACTTACGCGAAGCCTCACATGAGTTGGCATGTGCCGATAGTCAGAAGTAAGCGAATGTCTGTCCCGCCGAGGCGTGACACGCGACTGATCTTGCCTTAAACGTACTCGGCGGCGTCACGTCGAGCCCGCAGATTGCACTCGTGACAACCATTCAAATACGACTCGCCGCCGCCCTCGCCGCCCGCTATCGCGTGGAGCGTGAAATCGGCGCAGGCGGCATGGCCACCGTGTACCTTGCGCATGACCTCAAGCACGATCGCGACGTGGCGATCAAGGTGCTGCATCCCGACTTGGGCGCAGCGCTCGGTGGTGAACGCTTTCTAAGCGAGATCCGCACCACGGCGCGGCTGCAGCACCCGCACATCCTCCCGCTCCTCGACAGCGGTGAGGCCGACGGGCTGCTGTACTACGTGATGCCGCTGATCACCGGCGAATCATTGCGCGCGCGCCTTGAGCGCGAGCGCCAGCTGCCCATCGGCGACGCCGTACGCATTGCCACCGAGGTGGCCAGTGCGCTCGACTACGCGCACCGCCAGAACGAAATCCATCGCGACATCAAGCCCGAAAACATCCTGTTGCACGGCGGGCAGGCGCTGGTAGCCGATTTCGGCATCGCGCTCGCCGTGCAGAGCGCCGGTGGCGCGCGCATGACGCAGACCGGACTGTCGCTTGGCACGCCACAGTACATG
This sequence comes from Gemmatimonadales bacterium, assembly GCA_038316215.1. Taxonomy (GTDB): domain Bacteria; phylum Gemmatimonadota; class Gemmatimonadetes; order Gemmatimonadales; family Gemmatimonadaceae; genus Gemmatimonas. The sequence continues at coordinate 1,420 of JBBQAK010000082.1, forward strand.
AGCCCTGAGCAGGCGATGGGCGAACGCACCATCGACGCCCGCAGCGACATCTACGCGCTCGGCGCGATGACATACGAGATGCTCGCCGGCGACGCGCCGTTCACCGGCAGCACCGTACAGGCCATCGTCGCCAAGGTTCTGAGCAGCGAACCTGAACGATTGTCCGTGGTACGCTAGACCGTCCCGTCGAATGTCGAGGCGGCGGTGTTCACGGCACTGGCCAAGCTGCCCGCTGACCGATTTGCCAGCACCGCTGAATTCAGCGCGGCGTTGGGCAATGCCAGCTACGCCAGCACCGCCGACAGCGTCGCACCAGCAGCAGCGCCGGCCTCTCGTAGTAGACGACGTGCCTTGGTACTCGTTGGTGCCGTTGCTGTGGCTGCGGTCGCGGTGGCGGCCGTGGGATGGCTTCGCCCGATGCCGTCGCCGAGTGTGCTGCGCTACGACTTGCAACTGCCACTGGTCTTCACCGGCTCGGCCGGCCAGGAGCAGGTGCCAGTGCCCTCGCCCGATGGATCCTTCATCGTGTTCTACGGTCCGCGCGACGGTGGACTGGTAGGCGCACAGCTCTGGCTCAAGCGCCGTGAGAGCCGGTCTGCGGTGCCGATCGCGGGTACCCTGGACGCTCAGGCGTTCACGCTCTCGCCCGACGGCGAATGGATCGCGTTGGTGGCGAACAACAAGGTCCTCAAGGTGCCCGTGGCAGGTGGAGCGTCGGTCACCCTCGTTGATGCGGAGGCGGATGGATACTCTGGCATCGCCTGGCTCGACGACGGCACGATCGTGTACACACGCGCGCGGGCGCCCGATCTCGCCCCGGCAGTCCTGTCGTCCAACGGCGGCCCGGCCGTGGCGGCGTTCGCGAAAGACTCCGTGCGTTCGGCGGTGGTCGCCGGCATACCGGGAACCGCTGCGGTGCTCTTCTATCGCTGCTCAGTCACCCGCTCGGCGTGCGACCTGTGGGCCGGGGATGTGGGGACGAAGAAGACCGCGTTCTTGCTCAAGGGCGTGAGTGCGGCGCGCTACGCCGAGTCTGACCACCTGGTGTACGCGCAGGACGGGCGGCTCATGGCGGACGCGTTCGATAAGGGCACATTCACGTTACGCGGTCAGCCGACGGTGCTTGCGGACAGTATCTCACGTAGCGAATCGCCGTTCGAGCTGTCTCGGTCGGGAACGCTCGTGACCGCCCCCGTGGTCGACGGCGGATCTGGCGCATACGAGATGGTGTGGGTTGATCGGAGCGGACGCGCCACGCCGGTGGACAGCGGGTGGAAGTTCAACATTACTCGTTATCTCGTCGACCACGGGTGGGCGCTTTCACCCGATGACTCGCGCCTCGCGATCGGGCTCAACACCGATGCGGGTGACGACATCTGGGTGAAGCAACTCTCCCGCGGACCGCTTTCGCGCATCACCTTCGACGCGGTGCCGGAGATGCGTCCGAGGTGGAGCGCCGACGGCCTGTTCATCACCTTCACCTCCGCTCGACCTGGTATTCTCAAGCATCGCGCTGACGGCGTTGGCAGCGATTCATTGCTGCTCCCTGGCGTCGTCGACGAAGCGGTTCTGTCGCGCGACGGGCGCGAGCTGTTCTTCGTAAGCGCGGGTGCCCACATGATGGCAGCGAGGGTCACCCCCGGCTCTTCGGTTCCGATGGCGGCGCCGGTGCCGATCTTCCACATCGCGGACGAGCTGCTCAACGTGGAATACTCGTTCTACACGCCCTGGGATGTGGCCCGCGATGGCCGTTTCATTATGGCCCGCACCCGTCCTGGAGCCGCCGGAAGGGTCACGTCGGTGGTCATCGCCGAAAACGGGCTCACGGAGTTGCGCGAGAAGACCAAGCGGTAATCATCAATGCTAATCGCATGAGCGTAGATCGCTTGATCGCGCTCGCCCTGTCCTCCTCGCTCCTCGCGCCGCGAGGTAGCTCGGACGGCGACTCGGCAGAAATCACAACGTTCAGCGTGAGTTTCGGCGAGGTTCGAAAAGAGGGGCCGCACCGCGTCACAGCGGTGCGTCGCATCACGGCGGTATTCAGCGCTTCACCGTACCCGGGAGTTCCTGTGCGCTATTTTTGAAGTGCGCGCGCTAACGCGGACGTCGACTATTTTACGCCCGCCTTCGCGATAAGCGCCTTCACGCGCGGATCCGTGCGGAGCGCAGCGAACTCCGGAGACGTCGCCAACCAAACGACTTGCGCCCCGTTGGATGCCACAGCGCGGGTCCACCATTCGATCGCCGTATCGCGTTCACCCAAGATGGAGTATGTATACGCGATGACATCTTCGCGCACGTACTCGTGACGAGATTTCTCGATCGCGAGCGTAAGGAGCGCGTGCGCATCGACGGTGTCACCCACCCGCGCGAGGGAACGTGCGATATGGGCTATCGCACTGCCAGTCAGCTTGGTCGTGGCGTCCGTGCTCGCCACGTGGTCGGCGCGAAGCACGGCCCGTGCTGCAGCCGTGTCACCAGACGCCACCAGTCGGTTCGCTGCACACTTCGGCGACGGTGCCCCGGTCAGTCGCTCGAGCGTGGCGCAATACGCTCGGCGTCGCGAGTCCGTAAGGAGGCGAAACGCAGGGCTTTTAGTCAGGATATCGTTCGCCGAGATCGATCCGGGATTCAGTCGCGCGCCGCGGTCGGCAATCACCAGCACAGAATCGGCCCGTCGCGGATCGCGTTCTAAAATGCTCGTCAGCCAAACCGCGGCTGTCACGTTCGCAGAGTCGAGCGACAGCGCTCTGTTGAATTCGCGCTCAGCGGCACCAATGTCGTAGTCGTAAAACAGCGATTGCGTGCCTAACTGCGCATGTGCCTCCGCTGAGGTAGGATCAAGCTCCAGCGCCCGCTGGACGGCGCGCCGCATTGGTGGCACGGCCTCGCGTGGCGAGACAAAGTCATCAGCGAGTGTCCCCCATGCGTTTGCCAACGCGGCCCACGCTTCTGCATACGTGGAATCTTTCTGGATCGCGAGCTCAGCGAGTGACACGGCCTGACGCAACGAGGTCGCAGTGAAGAGGTCTACCTGAAAGTTTGCGCGCTGCACCAGATCGAGCGCTTCTGGGTTACGCGTGCCACGCGCAATGACCTTAGCCTTTGTTTCTGCCGACAACGTCAGTTGCAGTGCACTAGCAATCGCATTAACCAACTTGTCCTGTAACGCGAACTGATCCTGATCGCTCTCTTCGAACGTCTCGGACCACTGCACGGCGTCGTTGGTCGGATCAACGAGCGACGCCGTCACGCGCAGCCTATTCCCCGCTCGCACCAACGATGCCGTGAGCAGCGACGACACCTGCAGCGTCTTGCCCGCCTCACCCAACGGCCGTCCGCGCATCGTCTTGCTCGATGAATACGCCCGCACCATCAGACCTGGAATTTTGCTGAGGCGCGTGGTCAGCTCACTCGACAAGCCGTCGGCGAGATAAGCGTGCGCGGTATCGCTGCCCATGTCGGTCGGCAACACGGCAATGCTGCGCGGCGCGCTTGCACCCGCGGTGCGCGTTGCGACAAACCAACCGGCGCCGAGCACGGCGATGATCGTGGCGGCCACACCAATAGCGCGCGCGCGCGACGCAATGGCCGTAGACGCCGATCCCGTGCGCGCATTGGTCACGTCGGTATTCGCGTTCGTCGCACTCGTCGCCGGCAACGCGGTCGTTGGCGCAAGGCCACCGCTCGGCGTCGTGATCTGGTCGAGGTTGTGCACCAGGTCAAGCGCAGTCTGCGGCCGATCGGCAGCGCGCTTTTCGAGACAGCGCATGACCAACGCCGCGAGCGCGGGCGGAATGGCGTTGCGGCGTCGCGTGATGTTTTCCGGCGCTTCGGTTACGTGCGCGGCCAGCAAACCCTGCGGCGTGCGACCAGAAAATGGCGGTTGCCCCGTAAGCAGCTCGTAGGCCATCACGCCGAACGCATAAATGTCGGCGCGGTGATCGACGGCCGGGTCGGCACTGGCCTGCTCGGGCGCCATGTATGCCGGCGTGCCGAGCGCGACACCCATGGACGTGTTGCCGGAATCGCCATTGCTGGACGCCGAGAGCGCCTTGGCCACACCGAAATCGGTGATCATCGCGCTGCCGGCGGACAGCAGCACGTTGTCCGGCTTGATGTCGCGATGGACAATGCCACGGTCGTGCGCGTAGGCGAGCGCGCTCGCGATCTCGCGCAGCAGTCGCATCGCTTCGCTCACGGGTAGCTCGCCCTGTCGCGCCAGTCGCGCGCGCATCGACTCACCTTCCACCAGCGGCATGGTGAAATACGGCAGACCGCTGGCGTCACCAGCCGTGAGCAGCGGCACGATGTGTGGATGCTGAAGGCGCGCGGCCAGCCCGATTTCGCGCTTAAACCGTTCGAGCGAGAGCTGCCCGAGCATTTCGTCGGGCAACACCTTCACCACAACTCGGCGGTTGAGGGCGATTTCGGTGGCCACGAACACGCGCGACATACCACCGCCGCCGAGCTCCTGCTCAAGCGCGTAGGCGTCGCCCAAGGCGCGCTGGAGTTGGTCGCGAAGCACGGAGGAGGTCATGACGGGGAAGGGAGCACAGCATTGTAATGTACCTCGCTGGTGCCATCGGTGGCGTCGCGTGCCTGCTAGCGCCGCGTCCGGCGCGACCCAGCCGTACAACGCGTCGGCCGCGACCATTCTGGACCGTTCGGGTGTCAGTGCACACGTTTACCCATCCACCTTTATGGAGAGCTTCGCCATGGGCGTGCTGCGCAAGGTTGGTCTCGGTATTGGTGCATTGGTAGGCGTCGTGCTGTTGGCGGGTGCGGGTGGATATCTGTGGGCCTCCGAAACGGCTACCGCGAAGCTGGCGGCGCCGCACGACGTCCATCGCGCGGATTTTCCGATTCCGTTTCCGTTAACCGATGCCGAGGTGGCCGCGCTCCGCGCGAAGCGCGCGTTGACGCCAGGCAACACAGCGGACCCGCTCGCGGGTGTCGACCTTGCGGCGCTCGCGAATGAGCGTGCCGTGGCGCGAGGTACACATCTCGCTACTGCCAGGTATGGTTGCGTTGAATGTCATGGTGCGAACTTCGGCGGCGGTGTCATGGTCGACGATCCCGCCATCGGCAACGTGCGCGGTCCCAATCTCACCATGGGTGACGGGTCGCGCACACGCAGCCATACGGCGGCTGATTGGGATCGTATCGTGCGCCACGGCGTGAAGCCGAACGGAACGGCCACGCCGATGCCGTCGAAGGATTTCTTCGCCATGTCGGATCAGGAGCTCTCTGACATGGTGTCGTACATTCGGTCGTTCCCGGCGGTGAATAACACGGTCGCACCAGTCACGCTGGGACCGGTCGGCAAGGTGCTCGTGGCAACGGGAAGCATTCAGCGCTCGGCCGACATCCATCCCACGAAACAGCAGGGTGCGCACGCCGCGCTTCCACCAGCGGCCGTTGCCGACGGGGCGTTCGGTAAGCATCTGGCACAGACGTGCAGCGGCTGTCACGGCGACACGTATGCCGGCGGTCCGATTCTCGGTGGGCCGCCCGACTGGCCGCCGGCAAAAAACCTCACGCCTGCCGGTCTTGTCGGATGGACATTCAACGACTTCGAACGTGCGTTGAAGGAGGGCAGAAGCAAGAACGGCGTCGCATTCCGCGAGCCCATGGCGTCGATGCCGAAGTTTGCGAAGAATATGACGGACGTGGAGCTGCGCGCGTTGTGGGAGTACCTGAGGACGCTGCCGCCGCTCGCAACCGGGGCTCGTTAGTGACGCAGCGCGCATTCCACTCGCGCCATCCTTGGCGCGCGTCCTCGTCGGGCGCATCAGTGAGGCAGCCCGACTGATGAACGAGCAGGAAGTCCCGGTCGCACGGGCTGCTGCGTTACGACATGATGCCGAACATTACCTCGCGATGCGTCGCTCGCGAGTGCTGCGTATGCCCGCTGCACTCGAGCGCGGTGGTGACGACAACGCTCGGGCGGTCATGCGCCTCACGGCGAACACGCCGCCGCCACGCGTCGTAGCGGAAAAGCTGGTGGCTTGACAGCGCGGAATGTGGCCAGGTGGATGCAGAAAACTGGCCTACGGAATTACGCGAGAAGACCAAGCGGTAATCCGCTAGGTCTTGCGAAACTGCGTAAGCGCTATCCACGCGAAGAACAGCATGCTGATCAAATCGTTGGCGCCGTAAATACCGAAGAACACGCCAGCAAAAGCGTCGTCTGCATACGTCTGAGAAAGGCTGTTCGCTGAGAGCCATTGGAGCCAGACAACCACGTAGACGAGCTTCTCCAAGGCAAAGGCCGCGGCTAGCCATTTCATATTCGACGTGATCGTCGCCGCTCCTACATACGCCAAGCCCCACACTACGATCATCAGTAGTCCAAAGTTGGACATCACGACGGGATCAGCGCTGTTAATGGCACTGTTCGTGAATAGCCGGGAGAACAGGAGCACACCTCCGATGTTCATCAGGCCGGCGGCGATGAAGCCATTGCGAAGGAGAGTTTTGTTCACGCGCACCTCGGCTGTTGAGCGAAAATGATCGGTATTGTGAGATGAAGCGCAATCTATCTTACCGCATGCGGACTCGACGGCACCCCGTCCAGCCCGCAGATTAGGCATGTGACAACCATTCAAGCACGACTCGCCGCCGCCATCGACGACCGCTATCGCGTGGAGCGCGAACTCGGCGCGGGGGGCATGGCCACCGTGTACCTCGCGCATGATCTCAAGCACGAGCGCGACGTCGCGATCAAAGTCTTGCATCCGGACTTGGGCGCGGCGCTTGGCGCCGAGCGCTTTTTAGCGGAGATCAAGACGACCGCGAAGCTGCAGCACCCGCACATTCTGCCGCTGCTCGACTCGGGAGCCGCCGACGGATTGTTGTACTACGTCATGCCGTACGTCCGCGGTGAAACACTCCGCGCGCGGCTCGCGCAGGAGGGCCAACTGCCAGTTGACGAGGCGGTGCGCATCGCCCGCGAAACGGCGAGCGCACTCGAACATGCGCACCGTCAGGGCATCGTGCATCGCGATATCAAGCCGGAAAACATTCTGCTACAGGATGGCGCCGCGCTGGTGGCTGATTTCGGCATCGCGCTGGCCGTGCAGAGTGCCGGCGGCGCGCGCCTCACGCAAACGGGCCTATCGCTCGGCACCCCGCAGTACATGAGCCCTGAGCAGGCGACCGGCGAACGTACGATCGATGCGCGCAGTGATGTGTACGCGCTGGGCGCGGTGACGTATGAAATGCTGGCCGGCGAGCCACCGTTTTCGGGTCCTACGGTGCAGGCGGTCGTGGCGCGCTTGTTATCAGAAACGCCGCGTTCCATTGCGGCGCAGCGCAAAGCGGTGCCGCAGCACGTGGAGGCGGCCGTCATGCGTGCACTCGAAAAGCTGCCGGCCGATCGGTTCGCGCAGGCCGCCGCCTTTGGGGCAGCGCTCGAGAGCTCGTCTTCCGGCACGCAGTGGGGGGTCACGTCGCGGGCACGCAGCTCGATGCGCCAGCGCCTGCTCACCGCCGCGCTCCTCGCGACCGTCGCTGCTGCAATAGCACTCTCGGGCTGGTGGCTTGGGCAACGGTCGTCCGGTGCGAGTGGCAATGACCGTATCCTCGTGGCCGATCTGACGATGAACGGGAGACTCGGGAAAATTGCCGTAGAGCTTTCTCCGAACGGACGAATGGTCGGCATTGTGGGGCTCGACTCGAACGGGGTGAGCGTCATTCGCCTGCGTGACCTCTCCAGCGACTCGTCGCATATCGTACCGGGCTCTGAGGGCGTAAACGGCTTCGCGTTTTCGCCTGACAACAAGTCGCTGGTCTTCTTGGGCACCAGCGGCGCATTCCGACGCATGCCCGTGGAAGGTGGCGCCAGTACGGAAATCGCAGAGCCCAACCCGTTCAACACCTCGCTGCACTGGGGCGCTGATGATTGGGTGTACTTCACCCAAAACAGTGGAGCACTCTCGCGAGTCCGCGCGTCCGGAGGCGAAGTAGAATCGCTCACCTCCCTCGATAGCGCGCGAAAGGAGTTCAGTCATTGGGATCCGCAACTGCTTCCCGACGGCAAGACCTTACTCTTCTTCAGCTACGCGTTCCCGGCCGATTCGTCGCGCGTCGAAGTCGTCGACCTATCGACACGTCGGCGGCAGACGCTGATACGCAACGCGTTGTTTCCGCGGTATGCGAAGGGAGGATACCTCACGTTCATCCGGGATGGCGTGGTGATGGCCGTGCGGTTTGATGCGGGCGCCCTTCGCGTGAATGGGACACCGGTGCCCGTCCTCACCAACGTGGCGTCGGATCAATCGCTCGGCGCGTCCGGGTATGCCATATCCGCCGACGGAACACTCGTGTTTCAACGGCAATCTGACGTGGATGTGCCGCAACTGGTGCGTGAGATCGGACGTGACGGACGCGATGGCGAGCTCCTCACGGCTACCGGCCGTTGGGCGGAACCACGCCTGTCTCCCGACGGACGCTATCTCGCGCTCACACAGCTCGGGCGCACCGTTCAGATCTGGCTCCTCGAGCGCAGCCGCCGAGTGTTCAGTCAGTTGACCCGCGGCGCCGGCGCGAGCTTTTCGCCGAACTGGACTCCCGACAGCCGCTCGCTCATCCACATCGCGGAAACGCCGGTCTACGACGTGGTGCGAACGCCAATCGATGGATCGGCGGTCGATACGCTGCTGCGAAGCGCTGCCGACAAGGTGCCCACCAGCGTCGGACCAGCCGGGCGCTCGTGGGCGTTCAACAGCAAGTCGCAGATCTTCGTGCGTAGCGGCAATGACGCCCCCCGTGCCATTACGGTCAATGGGAACCAGCGCTTTCATGCCGCCATCTCGCCCGATGGCAAATGGATCGCCTACGTCGAGCGTGCGGCGACGGCTGGGGCGGAGGTGTACGTGCAAAGCATGACCAGTGCATCACGCCGGCAGGTATCATCCGGCGGCGGTGCGCAGCCTCTCTGGACGAAGGGTGGACGTGAGCTGGTGTATCGGCGAAAAGACGCCGTGCTCGCATCCTCGTTCGATCTTGCCACCGGCGAACCGGGGATTTCGGTTGAACTGTTTCGTCGGCCGTCGGCCGGTTCGCTGTACAACAACAGCACGTTGGGCTTCGACGTCTCGCCCGACGGTCAGCGGTTCTTCCTCGTCATCCCGCAGCCAAACGGGCGCGCGTCCACGTTGGCGTTGGTGTTGAATTGGACTCGTGATCTCGAACGCGTGCTGCCGCGGTGATCGGCCAACCAACGCGTCACTTCGCCACCGTGCGACGCAGTTCGTCCGCAAAGTTCTCCACCACCACCAGCTTGCTACGCTGCTGTGTCGCGCGTTCGCGGATCACCACGAACCGTTGTCCGTCGGGCATCACGTCCCAATCCGCCACACCACGCAGCGAGAAGAGCACGCGCGCGTCGGTGAACGTGAACGCGGCGCCCGGCGCCACCGACACGCGCATCAGGTCGGCGCTCCCGTTCTCGTAGAAGATTTCGCGTCCGTCGCGCGACCACTTTGCATCCAATCCGCCCTCGGAGGACACTTGGTACACCGACGCGGACGTGCTCGGAAACGGCCGAACGTACACTTCAAATCTGCCGGTCTGCTTGCCTTCGTACAGCAGCCAGCGTCCATCGGGTGACAGCGATGGTTTGCGTTCAGCAAACTGCGTGTTGACCAGCACCACGGGAGCCGAGTCCGTCCCCACGCGAAGGGCTGAGATATTCCGCCCGGAACGCACGTCGATCAAACCGAACGTCTCGAATACAATCCAGCGGCCATCGGTACTCCACGACGCGCTGAACGCACGGCTGTTGCCGCGCATCAGGCTGGTCGGCTTCGGGCTTCCGCCGTCAGCGCGTACCGAGAACAGGTTGTGATCCAGTTTGAAGGGCGCCACGTACATCAATTCGGTGCCATCCGGCTTCCATGCCGGCTCGCCGTTCACGCCTTCGAAGGTCAGCTTCGACAGGGCTCCCTTGGGCGTGAGTTGTTTGATCCAAATCTGCTCGCCGCTGGTCTCGAAGATTGAAACGGCGAGCCGCGCGCCGTCGGGTGAAATCGCCAACGTGTTGAAGGCGCCCGTCCAGCTGTCATCAATCGGCGAAAATACGCCAGATCGCGTCACCGACAGCGCCTCCATTTCCGGCAACCCCGACCCGGCGCTGTACCACAACGTGCCCGATTGTGAAATCGCCAGATCCACCGCGCCGCCACCGCGACGGATGCTGACGCCTTCAAGCAGAGCCACCGCCGGCCCGGTCGTCTCCAATCGATCCTGATCGAACGGCACCGCCATCAGCACGCCGGTCGCCGTGACAAACAGCACGTGACCCGACGACACGAATCGCGCAAAGATGCCGCGCGCGAGGGCGTGATGCTTGCGC
>JBBQAK010000263.1:0-5629 GCA_038316215.1 Gemmatimonadales bacterium
AGAGGTCGGCATGGGGAAGGGACTGACAAAGACTTGATTGACGCCTGATAAATTCGCCGTGTAAGCGAGCCAGCGCCCATCGGGCGAGATCGCCGGTGCCTCCTCGCGGGCAGCGCCGGTCGCGTAGAGTTGGACCGACCCTCCCACGCTTCGGCGGAAGATGCCGATATCAACACTGGCAGAACCGGAGGACGCGGTGCCGGATACCGCCATCCAATCACCATTCATCGATACGCCGTCCACGGCAGACCAGCCTGTGATTGCGGGCAGCGCGACGGTGGTACCACTTCCATCTGATGGTCGCACCGCGAAGGTGATCGGCTCGCGCGACAGGTACACGATGCTGTCATCCCCTGCCGTAAAAGACGGTAGGCGCCCGTAGGCGTCGCCGGTAACTGTTTGTGTTACGTGACGGATGAGATCTTGGGTCACGATCCGCCAACTATCGAAACCGCCGCGGGACTGCATCGCCAGTCGCTGTCCGTCGTGCGAAAACCCGACGCTTCCTAGCACGATCGGGCCGTTGCTGGGAATGACGATCGGCGTGTTCACGCCGTTGCGTCGCATCGTGATGCTGGTGTTCGGCGTCCAGGTTGCCTCGTTGCCAGCGGATTCCCGTCGCGAGAGTACGAGCGTACCGTTTTGTGAGACCGCGTACTCGGCGTGCGCGAGGATCGGCGAGCGGAGCACGTTGCCGGCTGCAACCTTGACGCCCGGTCCGGTGGTGTCGCCATTCACCGGGTCGAATGGAAAGGCCAGCAACGTGCCTGCACGATTCACCACGAGCCGCTTCCATGCGGAGACATACGTAGGCGTTGCCCCGGGCATAAGCAGCTTTGGCGTGGTCGTGCCGGCTGCGAGCCAGTACACGGCCGGCGCGTGCTCCAAACTCCCAAAGGCGAACAGCACGCCGTGCCCGCCCTATGCTGCGGATGGACCGACGGGTTGTCGTTCGAGCGAGTCTGCTTTGAGCCGTATCGTCAGTTGCGAGGACTGCACATCCGCGCTGAAAAGCGTCGTGCCGACGGTCACGAGGATTCGATCGTTGGAGAGCCACGTGGTGCCGCTTACGAAGCCGGTGGGCAGCGCGCTGACCTCGGTCGTCGCCCCGCCGCGCAACGGCATGCGGAGGAGTCGCTGATTGGCTACGAATGCCAACTGCTGTCCATCAGGTGAAATCGACAGCGACGTCGCCCCTTCACTGCCGGCGAGCACGGTCGAGGTGAGCGAACCAAGATCGCGCACGACGAGTCGCTGTGGCGGCGCACCGACCAGGGAATCGGTGGGGATGCTTCGGGCCTGAAAGACCACCGTTCGACCGTCCGGCGAGAGCACGATCATCTGACCACAACAGACCGCTTGCAACTCGAGCGAATCGGGCGCCGTGACGAGGAATCGCACGGGCTTCGCGTTGTCTGTCGGCCCATTCGCAGTGGCGCGCGACGTCAGCGCAATGGCGCTGAGTATCGCGCCGACCGCGATCCCGCCTATCCACGGCAGCGCACGGCGCACGAATCCTACGGCCGGTGGTCGCGAAGCGGCTCGCCGCGCGCCGCTGATTGGGCGAGCGCCTGTATCGACATTGCCCAGCGCGGCGGCGAAGCGTTCGGCCGTCGCGTGGCGGTCGGCCGGCAGTTTCTCGAGGGCCGTGGCCACCGCGCTCCACACGTGGTCCGGTACGCTCTTGCGTAGCTCGGTGAGCGGCACGGGATCGGTCGCCAGCACCTTGGCCACGATGGCTTGCATGGTGGGGCCGGTGAAGGGCGGCTCGCCGGCCAGCATCTCGTACGTCACGGCGCCCAGGGCAAACACGTCGGCGCGCGCGTCGACCGATTTCTCGCCCATTGCCTGCTCGGGCGCCATGTACTACGGTGTGCCGAGCGAGAGACCGGTCTGCGTCATGCGTTGCCCGCCAGCTTCCTTGACGGCCAGGGCAATCCCGAAGTCGGCCACCATCGGACGACCTTCATGCAGCAGAATATTCTCAGGCTTTACGTCACGATGCACCACGCCGCGCTTGTGCGCATACTCGAGCGCGCTCGCGACATCCTGCGCGATGCGCACAGCGTCGGCGACGGGCAGCTGCCGTTCGCGCTCGATGCGCGCGCGAAGTGTCTCCCCCTCTACGAAGGGCATGACGTAGAACACCAGGCCGTCGGCGCTACCGGAATCGAACAGCGGCAGAATGTGCGGGTGCTGCAGTCCGGCGGTGAGTTCGATCTCCTTGAGAAATCGCTCGGTGCCCAGTACGGCCGACAACTCGGGGTGTAGCACTTTGATCGCGACGCGCCGATGGTGCCGTTCGTCCTCGGCGAGATACACGGTCGCCATACCGCCGGCGCCGAGTTCGCGCTCGAGGCGATAGCGGCCGGCCAGCGCTGTCGTCAGACGCGCGTGCACACTGGGCGAGCTCACGGAGTCGGGGCTGGAAGAATCCACGCCCCAAAGTACGACCGCGCCCCGAGAAAGCGCGAGTCTGGCCTACTTGCCCTGCGTCTTCTCCCAGAGCGCGGGGTACTGCTTCTTGAGCGCGTCGATCTTGGGGAGGTCGTTGTACACGATGTACGGCTGGTCGGTGTGGCTGTACAGGTAATTCTGATGGTACGACTCGGCGTCGTAGAACTTGGACAGCGACGCGACCTGTGTCACGATCGGGCGTGGATACGCCTTTGATTGCGTGAGCTGCGCGATGACCGTGGTCGCGCTCTTCTGCTGCTCGGCGTTGGTGACGAAGATGGCCGAGCGGTACTGGGTGCCAACGTCAGGGCCCTGTCGGTTGAGCTCCGTGGGGTTGTGGGCCACGGTGAAGAACACCGCCAGCAGTGTTTCGTACGATACCACGGCCGGGTCGAAGGTCACCTTCACCACTTCTGCGTGTCCGGTGCGACCGCTGCTGACTGATTCGTAGTCGGGGTTCACCACCGTGCCACCCGCGTAGCCGGACACGACCGTCTTCACGCCTTTCACATGCTCGAACACCGCTTCCACACCCCAGAAGCAGCCACCGGCGAAGACAGCGGTCTGCAACGCAGCGGCGTGTGCGTTCGGCGTAAACGACAGGGTGGCAACGAGTGCCGCCGCGATGACTGAGCGAAACATTTCACGTCTCCCGAGAGGAATACCCGCACCGACGCTGGCAAAGGGATGCAGAACATAGCCGGAATCGGTGCGGGAAGTTCCCTCTGGGCCGTGCGTTGGCAACGCTCAGCGGCGCCGTCCGCCGCCGTACATGAACGGGTCGTAGTACGGATAGCCGCGCGCGTACGCGTTCGCGTAGCTGTTCCGGTCATCCTTCACGGTGGCGGCTACCTCGAGTGGCGCCACCATCACGGACGCATTGCACTGCACGTCCTTGCAGGCGCGCTTCTCCTTTACCGCCTTGGCCACGAGCTTCCCGCCGATCCACAGCTCGAGCGGCTCCTTGGCCTTCGATTCGAATCCCACCAGTTCGCGCGCGTTCAAAGTGAGCTTCGTGTGTTCGGTGCCTTTCTCGACGGCGTACTCGACGTAAACCGGTTTGGCGCCGTCATTGCGAATCACAAAGCGGTCTTCGCAGAGCTGTCCGAATGTGATCTGCGCTGCATCGTCGATCGACGCGCGCGATACGAGGGCAATCTACGCCGACGAGCGTGAAAAAACGGCCAGTGAACCAACGGTGAGCGCGAACAGCGCCGTCCATCCTGTGGAGTGGTGCGTCATGGAGCCTCTCGCTGTGATATGTGGGCATGAACCGTGGCGCGGAGCTACTATCGCGCGGCGCGAGCTCATTGAGAAAAACACGCTTGATGCTGCGGTACCATACATCGCCGACATTTCGAACCCTGGAGTGCTAGATGAAAGCCTGTCCCGAGGACATCGCTTCGGCATTCGTCATCACGAGTTCGCCGCAGCGTATCCGTAACTCAGCGACGACGTGACATGACTGCTGGTCGGTGGCGCCCGACTCGAAACACGCGCCGCAGCGCAATCGCCTTGTGACGCGTCATTGATTTACCTCGACACGGGGACCACGGCGTTCGTAGATTTCAGCGTGCGACATGGTGCCGAGTGCGTGATCGTGGAGAGCGAGGCGACGTACACGGAGTCTACGGGAGTCAAGTCGGCCGTTGTCTCGTGTGATGTTTTTCAGTTTCGGGACGGTCTGATTTCGTCGATTGTGTCGTACGACATAGAGTTGCCGATGACGTAGGAGCTGGTGCGGGATACCGAAGCGGTCGACGATCCAGCGCTTTCGCCGAATCGCATCGATGATTTTCTGCGGTAGCGCGAGTCTATCTCGAAGTCCCGTCGCTCCGTGCGTCGGCCACGAAACATCATCCCACCCCTCGCCCACATGGATAACGCCGCACTGAGGGAAGAGTATCGCCCCGCGCTCACCGGCCATTGCTACCGAATGCTTGGCTCGGTGATCGACGCGGAAGACGCTGTGCAGGAATCGATGCTTCGTGCCTGGAAAGGGATCGACAACTACCGTGCGCAGGCGTCGCTCAAAACCTGGTTGTACCGAATCGCCACCAACGTGTGTCTCGATACGATCGCCGCCTCGCAGCGTGAGGCGCGAACGCGTCCGGTCGACAACACGCCGCTTCCCGGTGTCGTGCGTGATGATCTCGTGCTCGAAACGCGTCCGCGCGAGTACTGGGTAGAGCCGATTCCCGACGTTGCCGCGCTGCCGGCTGCCGCGAACTGCGATCCGGAAGAGCGCGCGCGATCCTGAAGGGAAGCATACGACTCGCCTTCGTTGCGGCGTTGCAGTATCTCCCACCAAGCGGATGTGGTGGCGCGGTATGTCGACGCGTTCGAGCGATACGATATCGTCGCACTGACCTCGCTGCTGCATTCGGAGGCCACGCTGTCGATGCCCCCATGATCTCTGGCTGCAGGGGCGCGAGTCGATTGCGACCTGGCTCACGACCTTCGGCATCGGGTGCAAACACTCCCGGCTCGTGCCGGTCGAGGCGTGCGGTGGGACGCCAGCATGGGCCCAGTACCGCGACAACGGCAAGACCGCGTGGGCGCTGCTGCTACTTGAAAGGAACGCGGTCGCGCGCCTCGTCCGAAACCTGACTGTCAGATCGAATCGGCGATCGCGCGCAGTGCGTGGGCCCGCACATTCTCTCCGTCGAGCAAGAGGTCACTGACCGCCAGGCCGATAATGCCCGTGGTGAGGTCGCTCTGGTTGACCTGATGCACCCGCGACAATGCGAGCACGGGCTCGAGGTCCTCCGACTGCACGCGAGCCGCGAACCGGCAGTTCCGTCGGCCGCGCGCCAACGTACCATGTGCGTACTGACAGATACGCTCGACCAATTCCGGGTCGCGTCGCAGTTGGCGCAGGTAATACGTCAACAACCGGGAGCGGAGGGCAGACTCAGGCGCTCCGAGTGTATCGGCAAGCATGCGGAACGCATCCTCGGCGGCGTGCGTCACTCGGGTGCCCAGCTGCTCGTCGGCTACTCGCTCTCGTGCCTCTCGGAGGCGCGGCTCGGACTGTGACGGGATCGACGTGATCCGGTCACACTGCGGACAGACAGCCACCAGCACATCGGGGACATCGACTGCACTCTGTTCGAGGCGTACTGTTCGCAGGTCAAACTTTGCGGTGACCTCCGCCTTGCAGTGGAAACAC
>JBBQAK010000299.1:0-4999 GCA_038316215.1 Gemmatimonadales bacterium
GGACTCGATCTCTGGAGCGTTGACCGCCAGTTCTTCAACTTTTCGCCGCGGGCCAGTACGCAGTTCGCCGACGACGCGGTGACGACGTACCTCAAACAGGTGCCGCCGCCGTATCGCGTGATCGACGGCGGCAACAGCTACGGTCAATCGATTCTGATGGCGTATCGCATTCCGAATGCGATGGGCTATCACGGCCTGCAGCTACGCCGCTACAACGAGTTGGTTGGCGAGAAGCAAGGATTCCGAAACCTCCTCACGCCGAACATGTTCGACCTGTTATCGATTCGGTATCTGATCTTGCCGGACACGCAGCCGGTACCGGGGTTCCATCAGGTGGTGCCGCCGTCGCCAACGGCCTTCGGCACCACGGCGACGTTGTACGAAAGCGATACCGTGCCCGCCTATGCGCGCGTGCTGCCCGTGTCGGCCAAGGTCACGGAAGAGCAGGGGCTCGCGACCGTGATCGATCCGCGTTTCCCGATCAGCACCGTGGCGCTGTTACCGGATACCTCGAGCGCCACGTCACCGGCGGCGACACCGCCGTTCCCGACGCCGCGAGTAAAGGCCACCGTGACCGAGTGGAGCGCCGGCAGTATGCGCATTGCGCTGACCGGTGTCGAAGCGGCGACGAGTCAGCTGCTGGTGTCGGAGAACTGGTATCCCGACTGGCACGCCGAGGTCGATGGCAAGCCGGGCATTGTGCGGCGCGCCGATCACACGCTGATCAGCGTGGATATTCCGCCCGGTGCCAAGAGCGTGCGGCTGTGGTTCGAGTCGGCCACGTATGCGCGCGGCAAGATGATCAGCTTGGTCTCGCTGCTCCTGGCGGCGGCGATGATGTTCGTGCCGATGTTCGTCCCGTCGCGCGCGAAGAAAATCGCTTAACTCGAAACCCGAAACCCGAAACCCGAAACTGCTATTTCGTGCGCCCCATCGGGTCACCCATGCGCACGGGCACTTCGGTGGCCCACTGCGCGGTGAAGGCGACGGTGTTCGGCGGGAAGAGGAGCACCACGGTCGAGCCGAGCAAGAAGCGTCCCATCTCGTCACCCTTGGCGAGCTGGACGGCCTGATCGGTGTAGTGCCACTCGCGTACCGTACCTGGGCGCGGGGGATTCACGACGCCGTGCCACACCGTGGCCATGCTGCCCACGATCGTGGCACCCACCAGTACCATCACGAACGGCCCGAGCGCGCCATCGAACACGCACACTACGCGTTCGTTGCGGGCGAAGAGATTTGGCACGCCACGCGCGGTGGTTGGATTTACCGAGAACAGATCGCCCGGTACGTGAATCATGCGCACGAGCCGTCCATCGCAGGGCATATGAATGCGATGGTAATCCCTCGGGCTTAGATAGATCGTCGCGAAGTCGCCGTTGGTGTAGGGCGCGGCCAGCGTCGCGTCACCGCCCACTAAGGCCGTGGTCGAATAGCTGTGCCCCTTCGCCTGAAAGATCTGATCGCCGGTGATCGGGCCGAGCTGACTGATGGCGCCGTCCACCGGACAGGTGAATGCGGCCTCGGCGATCGGACGCACCCCCGGTTTCAGCGCGCGCGTGAAGAAGTCGTTGAACGTGGCGTACTTGGCGATGTCGGGCTCGGCGGCCTCGCTCATGTTCACGCCGTACTTGGCCACGAACCAGCGGATTACCGACGTGGTCTGCGCCCCGCGGGTGGCCGACGCAAAGGCGCCAGCCAGCGACGTGAGGGCCTGCTTCGGCAGCAGGTACTGGGCAAAGACGAAGAGGGGCGAGGACACAAGTCTGAAGTTAACGTAAACGCATGAAATATTGGCGCCCTTCCGTTCTCGCGGCGGTATTGGTTTCGACCGCCATGTTCACGTTCCCAGCCATGCTTGCCGCTCAGGTCATCGCGGGACGCGTGACCGACGACCGCACCCTTCAGCCGGCGGTCGACTATGTCGTGCGGTTGGTGCAGATGTCCGCTTCGGGGCTCGTAGTCTTGGATGAGACCACGACGGACCCCAAGGGACAGTTCACGGTGGTCGCGCCGAGTGCGGGGAGCTATGTGCTGTCGTTCGGCCGCACCGCACCGCGGGTGCATCGCGTGGCGGTGGATGTAGAAGCCGGTACGGCACCCGCACCAACGGATTTCCTTCTACCGATTCAGCGGGAGTCGGACACGCGTCCGTACGTCGACCTGGATGTGGATTCGGCGCCAATCATCACGTCTGGACGCGGGCCGGACTTTCCCAACGAGCGTAGGCAGGTCGGTGAGCGCGGTTCGACCTTCGCCATCTTCATCGTCGACACGATTGGTCGCGTTGAAACGAATAGTTTGCGTGTGTTTGCGGGAACGCACGCAGATTTTGCGCGATCCGTGGAGCAGTGGCTGACCGCCGGAACATTCCGCGTATCATACGTTGGAAACATTCCTGTGCGCCGGCAGGTCTGCCTCGCGGTGTCGTTTCAGGTTGACATCGACCCAGGTCGGCCCCGGCAAGTGAGCCGACCGTCCGTCCCGCCTGTCGGCCTCGCGAATTCCACCAAGGCCTTATGTGCGCGCGCCGTGGAGGGGATTGGGATGATCACGGTGTCTGCACAGCGCTAGCCGTATCGCGCTAGAATAGCTGTATGCGCCCTTCCTTCGGATTTCTCCTGCGGCTTCTGCTGCTCCTGTTCGGCGTCTCAGCGTCGGCCACCGCACAGGGTCGCATTCTCGTCGACACGATCCGCTCGAAGGCTCTCGCTGGCAATGCGATCGGTGACACGCCGAATCGCGAAGTGTTCGTGTACACGCCGCCCAGCTACGACCGCACGCCGAATCGGCGCTTTCCGGTGTTGTACCTGCTGCACGGCTTCACGTCGCATCCGCGCGAGTGGCTTGATGGGAGCTATCAGGGGCTCGACCTGCAGCAGACGATGGACAGTTTGTGGCGCGTGGACGCTGGTGAGTTTTTGGTGGTGATGCCGAGTGCCGACAACGCGATGGGCGGCGGCTTTTACGTGAATTCGGCGGCCTTCGGCAAGTGGGAAGACTTCGTGGCCGACGAATTGGTGCGCTTCATCGACGCCCGCTACCGCACGCGTCCTGAACGCGTCTCGCGCGGGCTGGCCGGACAGTCGATGGGTGGTTTCGGTGCGTTGTACCTCGCGCAGAAGCGTGGCGACGTGTTCGGTTCGGTGTACGCGATGAGTCCGTGCTGCAGCGCCTTGGTCGGCGAGTTGGCACCGTCCAGTGACGTATGGCGCTATGTTCGCGACACCACCCTCGCGCCCCCCCCCGCGATGGCTGGCCGTGTGCGCATCGCCCGCGCCATGACGGCGGCGTTCGGCGGGGCCTACGACACGCCGGGTGTCTGGTCGAAGTTCCTGCCCGTCGATCTGCTGGCGCAGAATGCTACGAGCATGAAACGCAGCTGCGCCGTCGTGATCGAGTACGGTCTCGATGACGCCATCACCAGTGTGCCGCTCGGGTCGCGCGCGTTCGCCGACGAACTCGCCCGCGCGAAGATCCCCTATCGGCTCGATGCGTTCGCCGGTGGTCATACGGATCGTACGCGACAGCGGTTTGAGCAGCGCGTGTTGCCGTTCTTTTCGCAGCAGTTCTCTGGTGCCGCACCCAACGGCAATTGCGCGCCGTAAGATGCTCGCACTTTCACTCCCTTTCCTCTCGTCGGAGACGCTCGCGATGCATCGCCTGCCGCCCTGTCGTACCCTACGTTCCGCACCGCTCGCGGTGTGGGCGCTGATTGCGTCGAGCGCGCTGCTCGCCGCGTCGCTCCACGCGCAAGACGCCCCAGCTGCGGCGGCCGTGACGCTGCCGCTCAAGACAGCGCGCACCCACACGTTCACGACCACCAAGGGCAGTTGGCTATCGTTGGATGTGTCGCCTGACGGATCGCAAATCGTCTTCGACCTGCTCGGCGACCTCTACACGATGCCGATCGCCGGCGGCAAGGCCACACGGCTCACCAGCGGCATGGGCTTCGATGCGCAGCCGCGCTTCTCGCCCGATGGCAAGAAGGTGGTGTTCATCTCCGACCGCTCCGGCGGCGAGAACGTCTGGATTCAGTCGCTCGACGGCAAAGACACCACGCAGGTGACCAAGGGCAACAACAACCTGTACGTGTCGCCCGAGTGGACACCGGACGGCGCGTATGTGGTGAGTTCACGCGGCAGCGGGTTGGGCGGCGCCGCCAAGCTCTGGATGTACAACGTGAACGGCGGCAACGGGCTGCCGCTCACTACCGAGCCGACGCTGCCGGCCACTCAGAAGCTGCTTGGCGCCGCCTTTGGCAAGGATCCTCGCTACATGTGGTTTGCCGCGCGCACTGGTGATTGGCAGTACAACAGCATCGGCGCGCAATTCCAGCTGTACGTGTGGGACAAGGAAACCGGACGTGTGTCGCAGATGTCTACGCGCTTCGGCTCGGGCTTCCGCCCTACGCTGTCGCCCGATGGCAAGTACCTCGTGTACGGCACGCGCTTCGAAACGAAAACCGGTCTGCGCCTTCGCAATCTTGAGACGCAGCAGGAAGACTGGCTGGCGTTTCCCGTGCAGCGCGATGACACGGAGTCGCGCGCGCCGATGGACGCGTATCCAGGCTTCAGCTTCATGCCCGACTCGAAATCGGTGGTGGTGTCGTACGGCGGCGAGATCTGGCGCGTGCCGGTCGACAAATCAGCGCCGGCGAAGATTCCGTTCGAAGCCGAAGTGAAGCTCGAGATGGGACCCGAAGTGAAGTTTGCGTGGAAGATCGATACGGCGGCCACGTTTGCGTCTCGACAGGTGCGCGACATTCAGCCGTCGCCCGACGGCAAGCAGCTCGCCTTCTCGTCGCTGGGTCATATTCACGTGATGACGTTGCCCGGTGGCACGCCCATGCGCGTAAGCAAAAACACGACGGGCGAGTTCGGTCCCGCCACGGCCAGGCCCTTGTAGAGCGCCGGCATCACATTGGTCATGCCGGGCGAGGCCTTGACGAAAAAGCAGCCGATGATGGACGCGATGATGGACACGGCGCCCAGCGCCA
>JBBQAK010000045.1:0-14741 GCA_038316215.1 Gemmatimonadales bacterium
CGTTCGCCTCGGCATCGGCGGCACGTTGGCGTGCACTGCGTGTACGCAGTCGGTCGACGGTGACGGATAGCGCACCGACGGCGAGCGCGTACACCGCCAACGCGATCGGCGAGCGCCACGGCGGCGGCAGCACCGTGAATCGACGCTCCAGCACGGCCGATTCATGTCCGCTGAAGTCCATGGCGCGAACGCTGACCAGATGCTCGCCAGCGGGGAGTGCGAGCTGAGTAGCGGTCGGACGATCCGTCCACGGCGTGGCATGGATCGCGACGCCGTCGAGCTCGAAGCGATAGCGGGTGTCGTCCTCGCGATGATACGTTGCGGCCAGCACGTCGAGATCAATGCGCGACGCCTTCGCCGGAATGCGACGACCGTCGAACACGTTCGCTCCAGTCCCGTCGCGAATCTCGAGCGCCAGCAGGACTGGCGCTGCCGTAGGGCGACGCACGCTCGCGACCCGGACAAACCCGGCACCCAGCGGCGTCCCAACCCATAGTCGGCCCTGCGCATCAAGCGGTCCGATCGTGTTGATGAACGGATGCGGCAGACCGTCGGCGTCGGTGATTGACGTCACGACGGTGTGGACTGCATCAAAGCTGTGCCCGAGCTGCATCACCACGAGTCCGCGGTTTGATCCCACGGCCAATCGCTGATCGGGCAGGACGGCGAAGTCGAGGATCTCATTCCCCGTCAAACCGGGGAGCGATCGATCGGTAATGACACGCCAGCTGCCAGCGCCGCCGCACGTGCGAAGCATGGCCAGCCCTTCGCTGGTGCCGACGATCAGCGCGCACTCGCCGGAGGCGAATCGCCACGCGACGACGACATTCATCGAGGCCTGGATCGGCACGGGTCCTCCGGGTACCGTGCTGAACGTGGCGCCGGTCGATCGCAGGAGTGATCCATTGATGCGCAGGGTAACGAGCGACGGCGACGCGGTGGACGAGTCGACGGTGGCGTCGCGCACACTGCTGGGGAACTCTGTCCACGGCGCGAGCGAGCCATCGTCCTTGAGCACATACCCGCCGTTCAGCGTCGCAATCACCGGACGCATCACCCCGTCCGGCGTCGGCCCCATCGCGAGGTCAAAGACGTAGTCGCCGACCTCGAGTTCAAGAATGCGTCGCCAGCCGGATGGCGACGAGAGATATAGACGCCGCTCGACTGCGAGCAGCACCTGCGGCGCCCCCCGCACTCGCACCGACAGCACGCGCACACGTCCGTCACCGCCGCCCAACATCGCATCGGCCGCTGGGAAGCGCTTGAGATCCGGCAAGCGAATCGCGCCAACGCCGAGCATCCATGACCAGACGCCGCCTGCGTCGGGGACGCCGGCCATGGCGGTCACCTGATGCCCAACCATCGCGGAGGGCAGCAGCAGTCGTCCGGCCACGCCGACGCGGAAGCGCAGCAGCGTCCCGCTCCGAAATCCGGCGTAGATCGTGGGCGAGCCCGTCCCATGGTCGATCGCGGTGAGCACCTGCGCTCGGGAACCGCGCGTGCGCGCGCTGATGTCCACGGGCTGCGAACGGCCACCGTCCGCCACCCGGAACAGCTCACCGCTGAGCGCGCCCATCCAGGTCTCGTAGTGCTCGCCGATGCGAACCCGGAGCACGCGCGCCATGTGCACCCGCGGTCCCACGGGACGCCAGCGGTCGCCGATCAGCAGGAACGCGCCGCCTTCCGTGGCCGCCACCGCCTGAGCGCTATCGCCGACCCCCGCGACCGCGGGCGCAAGCGAGATATGCTCGATGCGGAGGTCCGTGAGCCCGTCCGGCTGCGCCCATCGTGTCCACGCCCCGGCACGAAGACGGGCCACGCCGCCGCCGCGGGTGCCAATCCAGAGCTCGTCGGCATCGCCCGCCTGATTGATCGCCACCATCGCATCGAGCACGGGCATCTGCGCTGGCGTCGCCAACCGCTCGACCCGCGCGCGGTTCATCAGCCGATACACCCCCGAGGCGGCACCGACCACGAGTTCGCGTTGGCCGTCAGGCCGCCGCCGCTCCACCGCTGAAAAAATCGGAGCCAGTTTCTCGTCCAGCCGCACGTCGGCGATCCACTGCCCATCGCGCTGCAGGACCACGCCAAAGCTATGCACGAAGTAGCGCACGCCATCCGCGCCGTCGAGCACCGCGCGGTACTCCCGGCGCGCCACCGTCGGCGGCAACGACTCCGCCACCCAGCTGCGCCCCGTATAGCGACGCACGCCATCCGACGTCGCCAGCAGCATCCCACCGTCCCGCGTGGGATGCAGCGAGAGCAATGGCGCGTCCGGCAACCCGTCGCGTCGACCGAATGCCATGTACGCCGCATCGTCAATACCCGCGCCCGTCTGCGCGCCTGCCACGCTGGCCATGCCGGCCGCGCTGGCGCCGAGGGCGAGGGCGCAATGGACCAATCGGTGGTGACGCCGGAAGAAGTCCTGCACGAATCCCATGGACGCGGGGATGTACCGGCGACGAATCACCACGCCTCGACGCGCATCGAGACCATCCGCAAGAAACGAGTGGGATCGCCTAGCCGCAAGACGAATCCGCACGCCCACGAAGATCGGCGGCCCAGCGCACGTGCGCGTCGTAGTGCGTTCGGTAGAACTCCGACACGCCGATCGCGGCTGAAAGCACCGTCGGCCGATCGCCCCCCAGAATATCCGCCGATGCACGCAATCTCGCGATCATGCTGGTGGTGCCGCGCTCCAGAAAGCCGGGCCCGCGTACCCGTTCGCCTCCCGCGTAGCGCCGCGCCGCGGCGATCCAGCTCCGCGTGGACGGCGCCTCGAATCCGGCATCGGCCAGCACCGGCCCATATGTGCGCCAGAGCCACGGCGACTGCGTGTGCAGCAGCAGATCCAACACCTCCGGTGTCACAACGCGATCCCGGGTCGGCGGCGGCACCGCGTCGGCGGATGGGATGACGATCAGGCCCGGAAGCGCCAAGGGTCTGCGCAACGTCGGCGCTGGCGGCCGCACGAGCGCGTGCGCCCTCGCCGCCAACGTACAGCACGCGGCGAAGAGGTCACCCGCGGGAAGCTCGCAGCGCGCCGCCGTGGCCCGTCGGCTTTCGAGTGGCTCCATCCAGCGTCCGTCCAACACGCCAAGCGCATTCGCCATTTCGAGGGCGAACTTGCGCAGGTTGCGTTGATTGCCTTGGTGCACCGCCGTGGCGACGAAGTGCTCGAACCAGAACACCAGGCGTCGCGCCGTTTCCTCCTTCGGTATCGGCGCCACGGGAATGGGTGGTGGCGGGCCGTACACGGGAACCCCCATGCGGCGATCGAGCGACGCCCGATAGGGATCCGTGACCGCGAATTCGTCGAGATCGACGGGCGTGTACAGCTGGCACTCACCCAGACGCGGAAAGGCGACACGCGCGAGCTGATAGCGCCGACGGAGCCGGTCGATTTCCACGCCCGACGACGGGTCGATGATCATCGCCAGATCAAGGTCGCTGCGAGGGAACGTGGACTCACCGGCGGCGACGCTGCGGCGGATGTAGATACTGCGCACGATCGGGTCGCTGAGCACGGTACGGCTCAGGATCCGCGCGACCCATCGATACATCGCGGTTGACGGCGAGGTCCGTTCCAGCCATTCCTCCGGCATGCAAGTTGAAGCGACCGCGCGATGACGTGCCGCAACCGGTGAACCCCGACGTGACGCCCGTGATTCCGAAAGTCCGGTTCGAGCGATTCATCGACTACCCGTCGCAGCGGAGCGGATGGGCCTACGCCCAGCGCTCCCTCGCACCGCTCACGCACGAGGGAGCAGATGCGATCCTGCTCGACACGATGATCGAGCGAAATTTCGCTCGGGAACTGCCGTTGGCGCTACGCGAATCACGAATCCCGTACCGCCAGCCGTGGGTCGGATTCGTGCATGTGCCGCCGGGTATTCCGCCGTGGCAGGACGACAGCAAATCACTGTTGCGGATTTCCACGGTCCCAGCATGGCAGGACAGTCTCCCCCACTGCCGTGGCCTGATCACCCTGTCGCGGGAGCTGCGGGACTGGGTGGGGGAACAGGTGCCCGGTGTACCGGTCTTGGCGCTGCATCACCCCACCGAGCCCGCCGAGCGCACGTTCGACTTCGACGCCTATCTTCGGCACGGCCAACCCATCGTCCAAGTGGGGTGGTGGCTCCGGCGACTGGCGTCCATTCATTTTCTCCCGCTGCCGCCGGCCCGGAAGCAGCTGCTGATTCCCACCGTCGCCGACGTGCGACCACGCTTCGACGCAGCACTGGACGCGGAGTGCAGGCAGTCCGGTGCGCCCCCGCTCGCGCAATGGGCGGCCAGCATCGTGCCGCGCCTCGTCAACGATGACTATGACGCGCTGCTGGCCCGGAGCGTCGTTTTTCTCGATCTGTATGCGTCGGTGGCGAACAATGCCGTGATCGAGTGCATGGTCCGGCACACCCCAGTCCTCATCAATCGGCAGCCGGGTCCCGTGGAGTACCTCGGTGAGGAGTACCCCTTCTTTTTCGAGAATCTCGAGGAAGCCGCTGCCAAGGCGGCCGATCCCGATCTCGTGCTCGCCACACACCGGTACCTGGCCGCCCGGGATACGACCTTTCTCACGGGCGAGCACTTCTGCCGAACCTTGGCGGCGTCCGCGCTCTATCGTTCGTGGTAGCCCGCACTCAGGTGCGCTGCGCCCATCAGTGCGCGCGGATGTACTCCAGCAGGACGCGCGTGTTTTCCTGATGATCGCGCCCCAGCCGCAGATGCAGCACCTGCGAGCGGGCCAACAGGCGCTGCGAGGCGCGCAGACGAGACCACGCGATCGCGGTTTGCCCCACAAGCTGACCGGTGCTCTTCTGCAGGAAGAACTCGAGTCCTTGAAAGAGCCCCATGCCGATCACGCAGTTCGCGGTCATCGCGCGCAGGCCGTCAAGATACGAGGCAGGCTCGATCTCGCAGGTTCGCGACAGCGAGCGGCTGCCAAGAAACACGAACGCCGGATCGGCCGCTCCGACGACACGATCGGCGAAGTACCGGAAGTCGACCAGCACCTTCGGACCGAACTCCATCCGCTCGATCGTCCGCCGATACTCGGCCGGCACGCGCGCTTCGGCCCCCGGCAAGAGGCCGATGCGCGTTGGGAAGCCGTGCACCTGCCCTCGCCGATCGATGAACGGCGAATCGTCCGAGAGCAGCATGACCTCGGGATCGGCCAGCAGATTCGAACCAAGGGTGCTTTTGCCACCCCCCATCGGCAGCAATACGAGCGAGGCGCGACCCTGCACGCTGAAACAGAGCGCATGCACCCGATGCAACTGACGACGATCAAGCGCTTCGCCAAGCTGCGCCAGCAAGAACAGATAGCTGGCCTCGTACTGCAGATCCGCGTTGCAGGTGATGATTTCGAAGTCGCCCGTGCGACGATTGTGGATACCCAGCCCGCGCCCGTGATAATCGGCGTAGGTGATGTCGCCGTCCCGATACGAGGCATTGCGAGGGGTATACACGTTGGCGCAGAGAGGCGGCAGCCGATCATAGTCCGGCTCCGCCGTGCAAATGCGGATCGTGACGGGGCGTCCGGTCGGTGCCCGCGTGACGGCGAAGAACTCGAAGTCCGACGCGAGATGCCGCAGGGGACCCGGCGCATCGCTCTGAATCGTGAACTCGAAACCGTAGACATCAAACAACGGTGCCACGACATACCCTGCGTCTAAAGGTTGTGCGCCGTACGCCATGGGGAAGCTGGCGATCCGCGGGAGCATTTGCCAGTTCAGCGCGACGGGTAGTATTCATCGCTAACACCGACCTGAATCCTGTCTGTTCTTCCCAATGACTCAGCGACTACGCATCGGCCTCGGCCTCGGACTTAGTCTCCTCCTGCTGCTCGGCGCGCTGTTCCTGCCGACCGGTTGGTATGACGCACTCCCGCGCTTAACTGACGTGCCGCCGGCACCGATCCGCGGCACGACCGTGCTGAGACTGGTCTTCGTGCTGCAGGCCATCGCCGTCGCGGTCGTGGCCCTGCGTGGCTTGCGTTGGACGTCGATGCCGGCGGCACTGCGTGTACGCCAATGGGAGCCCTGCGTCGAACCGGATGACATCAGCGAGACACTCGCGCGGCGCGGGCTGGCACTCATCACGCTGGGGGCACTGGCGCTGCGGTTGTACGGACTGAGCGCCGACCTCTGGCTCGACGAACTACTCACGCTTCAGGAAGTCGTACCGCTCTCCGTGGGCGAAATCATCGGCAGCTATCGTTCGCCGAACAATCATCTGCTCAACTCGCTGCTCATCAAGGCATCGATCGCACTCTTTGGCGAACAGGCCTGGTCGATTCGACTCGCGACGGCACTGCTTGGCACGGCCACGATCCCGGCGTTGTACCGTGTGGCCCGGCTGGCGATGAGCCGGCGTTCAAGCCTGGGGGCCGCACTACTGCTCGCCGTCTCGTACCACCATATCTTTTTCTCACAGAACGCCCGCGGCTTCGTGCCGTATATCTTCTTCGCGCTCGTGGCCACGCGCGCACTGATCGATGGCCTGCGCGATCAGCGACTTGCTTCGTGGGTGGTGTTCGGTGTGGCCACGTTTTTGGGCTTCATGGCGTTGCTGAACACGGCGTTCGTGATGGCGGCGGAGCTGGTCGTGGTCGTGGCCGTCGTGCTGCGGATGCGTGCCGGCGGGTCCGCCGTGGCCCCACTCGTGAGGCGCCTGACCGTCGTGTTCGCCGTCACGAGCCTGTGCGCCTTCAGCGTATACTCGGTCGCGTTGCCCGATGCCTATATGTTGATCACAAGTGCCTACCTCAAGGGCGCGACGGGCTCCGCAGCCGGATCGAGCGAACTACTGAGGGTGGTCATCCGCGGAATTGCTGACGGGTTCGGCCCACAGGCCGTGATCGCTGCCGTTCCGTTCGTGTTGCTCGCGCTGAGCGGACTGCTCCTTCTGTGGCGCCGACAGTGGGCGGTCACAGCCCTGATGCTCCTCCCCGGCGTTCTCACCGCCGTGGTGCTCGCGTCGCGTGGCATGACCTTTTCGCCGCGTCACTTTTTGTTGTGGCTCCCGCTGGCCGTGCTAACGGCCGTAGTCACGATCGACGCGCTCAGCCGTCGGGTGCACGCCGTGACGCCGCGTGGCCGGCACATGCTGGCTGCGGTCATCATCGCGCTGATGGCATCGGTGTCAGCGCTCTCCCTTCGGCGATACTACGCCGTACCCAAGCAGCCATACAGCGCGACCGTACGGTACCTGGAACGAACAGGTCGCTCGGATGAGCTGGTCTTCGCGATCTATCCGTCATGGACCGGTGTTGCGTATTACGCCGAGCAGACGCGGCTGCCGTCGATGCGCCGCTACCTCCCGATCATAACTGTGGAGAGCCTCGACTCGGCGCTCGCACAGCGCGGCAACCGCAGTATTCGCCTCGTCACGACGCTCGAGCGCGTTGCCAACAAAGCGCGTTACGAGCTGATGGAGCGCGTGCGGGCTGGTTGGCACCGGGATACCACCTTCGCGGCGACGGTCGGCGACGGTGAACTCTCCGTCTGGTCCGAGCGCACGGATTCGCTTACAGGAGCGCCCAGAACACGATAGCGTTCGCGGGATGGTTTGGGTCTGATACGTACGGCCTCGCCGAACATGACGTCCGACCGTGCGACGCCCCCTCGTCATTCTCGCCATTGTTGCGGCCGACATCGAACTGGTGAAGCGGTGGACTACCGAAGGCTACATGCCGACGCTGGCCGGCGTCATGCACGCGGGATGCTTCCTCGAGGTCGACGGCGCCGATCTCGTACACGAGACGGGCAGCTGGGTCGTCGCTGTACAGCGACGACGCGAAAACGACACACCGGTTCTACCATGCGCGCTGAGTTCGGATTAAACCGGGCAGTCAGTTCCTGCTGGCTGTAGCGTGGGAATGGGCGCCCCATGGCATGGACGAGGTGCTGCCCCCGAAGGGCACGCTGGTCCAGACTCGGGAGCATTGCCATCGCTCCAGCTTCCACCGCTCCGCCGGTTTCGGAGCCGCTGCCGGCCCGTGAATTCGAGCTGACGGCCCCGTCAGGGTTCGGGTCGCACCCGCTTCGGCGGCCGTGGCTTTGCCACGTACAGCGTATGCATCGGCCCCTTCGTGTCGTGCGCCCGTACGCGCAGCGTCTCCACTACCAGTCCGCTCCCGCGCAGCGCGTGAGCGAATGCCGGATCGTCGCCCACCGACCAGTACACGATGATGCCCGGCGGGCGCAGTGCCGCCACGGTGGTCGCAATGCCACGCTGCGCGTACAGGCGCGCGTTTTCCGACATGATCATGCCGTCGGGTCCGTTATCGGTGTCCAGCATGATCGCATCGAACTGGCCAGCATGATCGCGTAGCACATTCACGATGTCGTCGTGCACCACGCGCACCCGTGGATCCTTGAGCGTCTCCACCGATATTCCGTACTCGGGATTCGAATTCCACGCAATTACCTCAGCCAGAAACTCCGCCACCACCACTTCGGCGTCGGCAGCCACCTCCTTGAGCGCCGCCCGTAGCGTGAAGCCGAGCCCGAGACCACCGATCAGCACGCGTGCCTTCGGCTTGTCGTTGAGCCCGACACAGGCGACTTCTGCCAGTCGGTCTTCGGAAAGATGACGACGTTGCGACATCAGTTCGATGCCGTTCGCGCGAATGAGATACGAGCCGTCATGCCGGAACAGCTCAAGGAGCGAGCCGTCCGGTGTGCGGGCGTTACCGAGGCGTTCGAAAGGCTTCATAACAGATTGATAGCGGATTTACGACGCGGGCGCTGCAACGGGCGCAACGACGGTGGCCGATACGATTGAGTCGAGCGCCGGAAACCAGCGGTCGAGATACTTGGAGCCGCGCGACATGATGCGCGACTGCACGGGATCTTCACCATACTCGACGTTCAGCCGTTCGAGGACATCCATGCCCTCCACCACGACGCCGATCGGCGCGAACAGACGCTGCCGATCGAGCTTGGCCGCGTTATCGGCCATGTTGATGTACAGCTGCACTGTGCGGCTGTTTGCGTCGGTGGTCGTGAATGCCACCGTGCCTAGCGTGTTGCTCTTCCGCATGGGGTCGTCGGGCAGCGCCGACTGCGCCCACTTCGCGTTCACCGCCGGATCGCCGTGGATCCCGAACTGCACCACGAACCCCGGCACCATGCGAAAGAATCGATTGCCCGCGTAGTAGCCGATCGTGACCAGCTCATAAAATCGGTCGGCCCCAAGCGGCGCAAGCGCGCGCGTGACCTCGATCGCGAAGGGGCCCTTGTTGGTCTCGAACCGTACGCGATAGGTATCCGGGCTGCGCATTGGTGAGGCCGACGGTCCCGGAATGACCCGAGGCACCGTTTTCGCCGCCGACGCGCGCGGCTCGGCCGAGCATCCGTTAGCAATGAGCATGCCGAGAGCGAGCAGCATGTGCCTGGTCAGCGCACGGCTCTGGCGGATAACGGCGCGCACGAAGGGCGCGACGCGAGCTTCGCGCACATCAGCGATATCAGCCAACTCCGACGCTATCCGTAGCGCGCAGACGCCGCGTGCCACAGTTCCTACGGTGCCCGCTCAATCGCCGCCGCCAACCGCACGGCGAGCGGTGCCTCTGGGGGCAGCTGCCGCATGAGCTCCTCGACGCGACGATGCGCATGGTTGCGCACAAGCCCCGTTTTAACGACGTGCCACAACGCACAACCGACAAGACGCGTCACGGCCACATCAGGCGACAACCGACCGAACGGCTCGAACAGGCGACGCACGTATACCGTCACGTCCATCTCGCTGCCGCGCGCCTCGACGAGGCCGCGGATCGCGAGCACAGGCTGCTCAAGACGCGCGTCATCGACGGCCACGCCGAGCAGATGCGCCAGGACCCGACCGACCTCCGGCTCGATCGGATCGCCACGTTCAACCCAGTTACTGCGGTGTGTCGTCATGCTCAGTCCTCGTCCTCGACCCACAGCACCGCCGTCACGCCGTCACCGACACACACGATGCCCGCGTCGAGTGCGGAATCCGTCAGCGGATCGAAGCTGAACCCGTTCTGCTGCTGCGCGTCATCACCGAACACATCGGCCCAGTCGCCATTCGTGAAGCAGGTGAACGGCTCCGGCACCATCGCCAGCAAGTCGTTCACCAACGCCTCGGCATCCGCCGCCGGGATGATCACCTCGTTACTGCCGAGATCCCGCCCGAGCACGCCGGCGGCGATGCGCAGCGCATCGCTCTCGCTCACCTCGAGCCAGCCCTCCCCGAGCGCACGCAGGCCCACACTCTCGACCGCTTGATCGGCGAGCAGGCGTGATTTCGCCCACTGCGGTTGTGGCACCAGCGCGCAGGTGACGCGGCCACTCGTTCGACGTGCGATGATCGTTTCAGTCAGCATGATGGCCTATTCGGTATGCGGGAATGTCTACTGTGCATCGAACTGCAGCGACGACGCCGTCACGGTGCGCACGCGCGGACCGAAGCTCGTGATGTTCGCGAGCGTAACGTTGTGGTGCGCGATCACCTGCGGCGCCGAGACGAACGCGTTGCCCTCACTGGTATGTCCGTCCTCGATCAGCACCACCGGATAGCCCAGTGCAAGCGCCCGGCGCGTGGTCGTGTCCACACAAAACTCCGAATGCATGCCGCACACGATCAGCTCGCCGATCTCGTGCGCCTGCAGCAGCGCGTCGAGCTCCGTGCGCAGAAAAGCGTCAGGCGTGGTTTTACGCACGCGCCGGTCGCCGGGCTCGAACTCCAGGCCCTGCGCCAGTTGCCACGCGCGTGTGTCGAACGCGAGGGAGCCGTCGGTCGCTTCGTGCTGCACGAAGATCACCGGCACGCCGGCCGCGCGCGCCTTGGCCGATACCACGTTGATACGGGCGATCACGTCGGCGCACGCGTACGCCGCATGGTCCCCTTCGCAGAGGCCCTGCTGAACGTCAATGATGAGCAGTGCAGCGTTCACGAGTCGACGGGTCGAAGAGCAGTCCGGTGCGAAGCCTGAGGTACAATAGCGCCTCGATCGTTCCCCGCAGGGGGGTTGGACGGATCGGCCCGCAGCGTCGAGATTGCAGAGCGCCCCACCCCTCCCTCCCTCCCTGGACATACCGATGGTTCGCTCTGCCCTACTCGCCGCCCTCGCGTCGGCCACGATGGCCGCTCCGCTCTCGGGCCAGGCGCCTGAAGCGATTCCTGCCAAGTATGCCGAGGTCGCCAATCGCATCATCGCGGCCGCGCAGGCCGACTCGGCCGGTGCCTGGAACCGAATCGCCGAACTCACTGATCGGTTCGGGCATCGCCTGTCGGGATCCAAGGCGCTCGAAGACGCGATCGTGTGGACCGCGGCAACGATGGAGAAGGACGGCCTCACGAACGTAAAGCGCGAGAAGGTGATGGTGCCGCATTGGGTGCGCGGCGCTGAGTCACTGGAGCTCGTAGCGCCACGTCGTCAGCTGCTGCCGATGCTTGGACTGGGCGGTAGCATCGCCACGCCGCCCGCTGGCATCACGGCTGAGGTGATGGTGGTGGCAAGCTTCGAAGAACTCACACAGCGCGCCAGTGAAGCGAAGGGCAAGATCGTGCTCTACGACGCGGAGTGGCGTGACTACGGCTACAATGGGTCGTTTCGTCGCCTCGGTGCCATCGCCGCCGCCAAGGCTGGTGCCGTGGCTTCGCTGGCCCGTTCGGCGGGACCATACAGCATGCGCACGCCGC
The DNA here is from genome assembly GCA_038316215.1 of Gemmatimonadales bacterium. Classification (GTDB taxonomy): domain Bacteria; phylum Gemmatimonadota; class Gemmatimonadetes; order Gemmatimonadales; family Gemmatimonadaceae; genus Gemmatimonas. The sequence continues at coordinate 11,674 of JBBQAK010000045.1, forward strand.
ACACCGGCAGCATGAGTTACGACTCCACCGTGAAGAAAATTCCGCACGCCAGCGTCACATCGGAAGACGCGATGATGATCCGCCGCATGATCAATCGCGGCGAGAAGGTGCGCGTGACACTCCGCATGAGCGCGAAGATGCTGCCCGACGCACAGAGCCACAACGTGATGGGTGAGCTGCGCGGCCGCGAGAAGCCCAATGAGATCGTGGTGATGGGCGGCCACATCGACTCGTGGGACGTGGGCCAGGGGGCGATGGACGACGCCGGCGGGGTGGTGATCGCGTGGGAAGCCATTCGCCTGCTCAAGAAGCTCGGCCTCACACCGCGCCGTACGATCCGCGCGGTGGGCTGGACCAACGAAGAGAACGGTATGCGCGGCGGCAATGCCTATCGCGATGCACACCAGCAAGAAACGCATCAGCTCGCGATCGAATCAGACGGCGGCGTGTTCTCGCCACTCGGATTCGGCTTCACGGGTTCGCCCGCGGCGCGTGCGATCGTGCAGTCGATCGGTTCGCTGCTCAACCCGATTAACGCGGGGAACATCGGCGCATCAGGCGGCGGTGCCGACATCGGCCCGATCATGGCCACCGGCGTGCCGGGCATGGGACTGAACGTGGACGGGACGCGCTACTTCTGGTTCCATCATACCGACGCGGACACGCCCGACAAGCTCGACCCAGCCGAAGTGCAGCGCTGTGTGGCGGTGATGGCGGTGATGGCGTATATCGCGGCGGATATAGAGCAGGCGTTGCCGAGATAACGGCCAAAAGCCTAGGGAGCAGGGAGGAGGGTGTCAGGGTGGAGAACGCAGGACAGCGGCGTAGTGCTCCTGCCTCCTCCTTCCTGAGACCCTCCTCCCTGCCTCCGAAGCCGTTGGCAGTTCAATCGTCACCCAATCGGAATCGTCGCCGCGTGCTTCGCCAGCCACGCATCGAAGTCGAGCAGGCCTGAGTACAGCACGCGCGACCGTGCAGGATCCCGATAGCCCTGGAACTCGTCGCCCAGGATCTGCTGAAACTGGAACATGTTTCCCAGATCTTCGGCTCCCGGGAAGCCAAGTCCGCGGTACGTGTCGAAGGGCACGTCGAAGAAGTGCACCGGTCGACCGATCGCGGCGCCGAGCTTGGCAGCCATGGCCTCTCCACTCAGCGATTCACCGGCGATACCGATACGCTGACCAATCGTGCTCGTGCCCTCGGTAAAGATGCCGTACGCGCAGCGACCGATGTCTTCCGCGCCGATACCGGGCAATTTCGCGCCGCCCAATGGCAGCGCCATCACGAGCTCACCCTGCTCATTCGCGCGCGGCCCCATGCCGAAGTGAATCAGGTTGTCCCAGTAGAACGCGACCATCATGTACGTGGTCGGCGCGCCCTCGTTCGCGAACACCGCATCGACCGCGCCCTTCGAATCAAAGTGTGGGCACTTGAAGTGGCCGTGGAGCGTCGGCATGCGCGTGTCGTCCAGCGGAATCCATCGGCGCGTGTCCTCCAGCGTGGACCAGACCACGTGCTGCACACCGGCGGCTTTGGTGGCACGCGCCATGTTCGTCGCTTGCACACCTTCGCGTTCGGCGGAGAAGTGCTCCCAGAAATTCGTGACGCAAAACGCGCCGTACGCGCCCTCGAGCGCGGCACCAAGCGTCGAGGCGTCGTCGATGTCGCCCGCGACCACCTCGATGCCGAGCGCGGACAGCGCCTTGGCTTTGTCGGAGTGGGGATGGCGCGTGATCGCGCGCGCGGCAAATGGTCCGTTGGTATCGGCCGCAATCGCGCGGGCGAGACCGCCGCCCTGCGCACCCGTTGCGCCGAACACGGCGATGATCTTCTTGTCAGCCATACGTGTGGACTCCCGTGAACTGCCGGATTCGTAAAATGACACTGAGCATTAATCGTAGCACTTATCTCACCGGTGAGCTACTGACTCAGAACGGAGCGGGCCGCGCGACGACGACCCGTTCGCCCGTACTGGGGTGCACAAAGTCCAACAACTCGGCGTGTAAGAGCAGCCGCTCACCAGCGTCCGGGGCGACGCGCCCATACAGGCGGTCGCCGACGATCGGCGCATCGAGGCCGATCGGGTTCGAGGCGTGTACGCGCAGCTGGTGCGTGCGTCCCGTGTACGGGGTGAAGGCCACTTTGGTACGCCCGTCCGTGCGCGCGAGTACCTGCCACCCGGTCACGGCCGCCCTGCCGTGCACCGGATCGTAGATCTGCCGTGGACGGTCATCGATGTCCATGCGCATCGGGAACTCGATCACGCCCTCGTCGCCGGCCACGTCGCCATCGAGCCACGCCACGTAACGCTTCGTGATCTCGCGCCGCGAGAAGAGGCGCTGCAACGCTGAAAATGTCCCCGTATCCTTGGCGGCCAGCAGGAGCCCCGACGTATCGAGATCGAGACGATGCACCACCAGTTGCCCGCTCGCGTTGGGATAGCGCGCCCGCAGCCGCGTCGACACCGAATCGCGCAGTAGCCCGCTGCGACCGGGCACCGACAGTAATCCGCATGGCTTGTCGACGATGACGAGATAGTCGTCTTCGTACACGACGGCCGGCTCGTGCTCCGCGATGGCCGCGGCACCGAACAACGGTGGTGGATCGGCCGGCAGCCCACGCAGCATGTGCCCGAGAATCGGCGAACACTTCCCCTGACAGGCCGGATAAAACGATCCCGCCCGACGATCACCCGTGCGCGGCGGCGCGCCCCACCAGAACTCGGCCAGTGCCAGCGGCCGCAGCCCCTGCGCGTACGCCTGCGCGAGCAGCTTCGGCGCCGCGCAATCGCCGGCCCCGCCGGGAGGCTCTTTCGGCGCGAAGAGCTCACGCAGCGCGCGCACCTCGCCGAGCGCGTTGGTGAAGCGATATGTCGCTTGGATCGCCGGTAGCAGTTCACGCGAGCGCGCCGTCCGTGCGTCGTCGTCAGCGCCAAGGTCGTACAACTCGGCCTCACCGGGAATCCAAACCGCGTCGCGAGCCGCCACATCATACGCGGGCGGAGCCCAGCCCTCGATCGCCCACTGGCCCGCGATCATGCCGGAGAAGCCGCGCAAATAGCCGAGCGT
>JBBQAK010000468.1:0-2505 GCA_038316215.1 Gemmatimonadales bacterium
TTCGTCATCATGAGCCTCACGGATTTGCCAATTCGCTTCTCCAATTCTCGCGGATTCTCGATCAGCCCACCGACATCCGTCTGCGACCACCCTCTCCAGAGAATGGATTTCGACGTTGGTTCGGCCACGTCGATGATCAGCGTGCCCTCCTCATACTCGAGCACCATGTCCGACGTATTGCGTGGCGACGAATAGCCGCGCCCTTCGTCGGCGCGGATCACATCGACCCGTTGCCGCACGCTGGCGTGGTAGTGTACGAGCAGGTCCGGCGAGGTCGTGACGCGTCGCAGTCCCCGTGCCGCGAGCTCGAGCTCGACGGCGGCTCGTACGCGCGAGTCGAAGAAGGGATTGTTGTCCAGTCGCGGGTCACCTACGGGGAGCGAGTCTCCGCCACCCCAGTCATAGGTGCGGTACTGGTCCAGCCGCACCGCCGGATCGAAGTCGGCACCGGCATTGACGGTCGCACAGGCGCTGACGAGCGCGAAAGACGCCAACATGAGCGCGCGGCCGAATCCACGCCGACCGGAAGTCGGCCGATTATGAGGTTGGGTTTGCATATGGCCAAGTTGGCGCATACCCCACAGTGACGCTGTCAGGAAAGTCCGCACACGGGAAAACCAGGAAGCCCGGTCCGGTTTCGGATCCCCGTTTCGGATCTCGGTTGACACGGGTACTACACGTCGCGCGTCAGCTCGATCATGGTGTGCCGAAAGCCGTGGCGCGCGAATAGGCGCTGTGCGTGTTCGTTTCGCGCGGCCGTCGAGAGGACGACCTGCGTCGCGCCGATCTGCTCGAGCGCGGCCAGCGCAGCCGCCAGCAACAATCCACCCACGCCGCGCCCTCGAAAGCCGGCATCGACGATAAGATCGTGCAGGAGGCCGGCCGGCCCACGCAGTGCCATGTAGTCAACGCCTTCCAGACTCCCCCACGCGTAGCCACACAGCCGGCCTTCGTGAACGGCCACAAGCACCACGGTATTCGACTGTCCGAGCTGGCTGCCGAGATACGACGCGTATCCACGCTCCGTCTGCGCCGTAACCGCCATGAACCGCGCGCGGTCGAAGTCATGATGCATCTGCATCAGGTGCACCGCGAGTCGGCCGAGGGCCGGGAGATCGGCCGACGTGGCGGAACGGATGCTGACTGCTGCAGAATCCAGGGTGGGCATCGGTGCTCAGCTGGTTGGGATGACCACAACCTTCCCCACCACCCGTCGCTCCAGCATGGCGCGCAGCGCGGCGGCGCTCTGATCCAGCGAGTACCGCGCGCTCACCACCGGTGCGATCGTGCCGTCCGCCACCCACGCCATCAGCTGCGCCAAATGCCGCGCATTCGCCGCAGGCTCGCGTTGTTCGAACGATCCCCAGAACACACCAACCACAGATGCCCCCTTGAGCAGCGGCAGATTCAGGGGCAGCGACGGAATCGCTCCACCAGCAAAGCCGACGATGAGGTGGCGACCACCCCACGCAATGCCGCGGAATGCCAACTCGGTGAGATCACCGCCCACGGGATCACAAATCACATCGGGACCACGCCCGTTGGTGAGCGTCTTCACCCGGTCGCGCAGCGACTCGGTGGTGTAGTTGATCACCTCGTCCGCGCCATGTGAGCGACACACGGCCAACTTCTCGTCGGTACTGGCGGCGGCGATCACGTGGGCGCCGAGTGCCTTGCCAATCATCACGGCGGCAAGCCCAACGCCACCCGACGCGCCAAGCACAAGCAGCGTTTCCCCTCTGGCGATCTGCGCCCGATCCATCAGCGCGTGCATCGCGGTGCCGAAGGCCAACGGGAGCGTGGCGGCCACATCGAACGGCAACGATTCGGGGATCGGCGTCGCGGACGATGCCGGCGTACACAGTCGCTCGGCGAAGGCACCCGTTCTCGTGAACGCCACCACCCGCTGCCCGACGCGCACGTGGTGCACACCAGCGCCGACCTCGATGATCACGCCGGCCGCTTCTCCACCGGGAGTGAACGGCAACGGAGGACGCACCTGATACTGCCCCATCACCATCAGCGCATCGGGAAAGTTCACGCCGGCGGCATGTACCTCGACCACTATTTCCCCGGCCGCGGCAACGGGATCGGGTACGGTTTCAACCGTAAGCGTTTCGGGCTGGTCGAAGGCACTACAGAGAACAGCACGCATGAAAGTCAGCTGGTCGAAGTTAGTTCAGTCGATACACGTACCACACGTAGGGTCTCGAGCGCGTGCCGCACCGCATCGGGAATCGCCACCGACGCGCGTGACGTGCGGTCGACATACACATGCACGAAGTGCCCCGTGGCCGCCGGCGATTCGTCATCGTTGCGAAAGAGCGCCAGTTCGTAGCGCACGCTGGATCGTCCGAGATGCACGACGCGAATGCCCGCCGTGACGCGGTCAGGGAACGTGATGGGCGCGGCGTATCGGCACTGCGTTTCCACCACCAGTCCGATCGCCGTACTCGTGGTCATGTCCAGCAGGCCATGTTCAATCAGCCACCGGTTCACGGCGGT
>JBBQAK010000255.1:0-5803 GCA_038316215.1 Gemmatimonadales bacterium
ACCACGCGTCGCGACCGCCGACCGCCGTGGCGAACTTGTCATACACCTGCTGCACCGTGGGCAACTGCGCCTCGGCGCGCGCTGACATCGCGCTAAAAACCAGTGCCGCCACCCCGACGTGCCGTGCGACTCGCATTGAAGCTCCGAGAGAAAAGGTCATGCTTCGGATACGACTACGAGGCGCAAAAGTTTCGTGAGGCCGGGTCGGTCACGCCGGCACGACCCCACGAAACGGCGCATCCGCACCGGCCCGCAGCGCGGCAATCCGTTCTTCGGCGAACGCCACGAGCTCCGCCATCGCCTCGGCATCGAACACGAGCTTCACCCCGGCCGCGGCATAAAGCTCCGGCAGCGGTCGCGTGCCACCGAGCTTGAGGAAACGCTTGTACGCGGCGACGGCATCACCGGCGTCGGCCACCGCATTGCGAAACACCTGCAGCGCACCAAGCTGAGCGAGCCCGTACTCGATGTAGTAAAACGGCAGCTCAAAAATGTGGAGCTGACGATACCAGCGACCGACACGTTCACGCTCAAGACCCGTCCAGTCGACGCCGGCTTCGAATTCGTTGCGCAGCTCGAGCCACTTTGCATCGCGCGCGTCGCGATCGGCGCCAGCGGGATCGGTGTAGATCCAGGCCTGAAACGCGTCGACGCTGGCAATGTGTACGAGACTCCCCAACACATCTTCCAGGTGCTCGAGCCACGCCACGCGCGCCTGATCGGGCGTGTAGTAGCCGTCGGGCGCCACAAAGTAGGGCATGGCAAGTAACTCCATGCTCATGGATGCGAGCTCCGCCGCTTCGTGCCCCGTGCGCCGCTGCCAAGTGAACGGCAGCCCGTGCGTGGCGAAATCGTGGAAGCAATGTCCCGCTTCGTGCACGAGGGTCTGTACATCATCGGGGACGCCCACGGCATTCATAAAAATGAACGGACGGCCGCGGAACGAGAGATCGGTGCAATACCCACCGGGCGCTTTGCCCGGACGACTCTCGAGATCGAGCAGCTTCTCGTCGTCCATGATCCGAAACTGCGCACCCAGCTCAGGGTCGACACGCTGAAAAATATTCTTAGCGCGATCGATGAACGTCTCCACGTCGGCGAACGGCTTGAGGGGTTCGTCGGCGTTGAGGTCGACGGTGACATCCCACGGGCGCAGAACATCGAGGCCGAGCGACTCACGCCGATGTTCCATCAGGCGGGCGACCGCCGGCGTGACCGTGGTCTTCACGGCGTCGTGGAAACGTGCGGTGTCTTCAGGGGTGTAGTCGAACCGATGCTTGGCGGCGAAACAATAGCGCTGATAGTCGGGAAAGCCGGCTTCCTTCGCCACGGCGTCGCGAAGCACGTACATGTTGTCGAACAAGTCCGCGAACTCGTCGCGCTTGACCATGTACGCCTCGGCGCCGAGCCGGAACGCGCGCTCGCGTTCGTCGCGATCGGCCGACTTGAGGTACGGTTGCAGCTGCGGGATCGTTTTCGGGATGCCGTCCCAGTCGACGCTCAGGCCACCGGTGATCTTCTGGTAGCCGGCGGACAATTCCTCGATCTGCGAAAAGCGGGCAACGTTTGCTTCACGAAAGATTTCGATATCGGTCCGAAAGCGCCGAATCGTGGTCTCGAGATCGGCGCGAGACCAGCCGATCTCCAACAGTCGCTTGGCGAGACGGACCCCCTGCTCCTCCAGCTTCGGGAAGATCTCCATGGAAAATCGGAGATAGGCCGTCTCGGCCGCGGTATCGGCGGTGTTGCCGGTATACGCGATCATGGCGAGCGTGCCCGCCTCGCCGACCAGCGTGTCGAGGCACGACCACGAGCTCAGCCACGACTCAACGACGGGCGTCGTGTGATCGAGGGCGATCGTAGCCAGCTGCTCGTAATACGGCAGGATGTCGTCCCACGCAGCGTCGCGGAAGGCCTCGGGAGAGGCCGGGAGTTCGAGCATGATGATAGAGTTGGGTCGCATGAACTACACGCTACTGTGGCGGCGTAATCGCCGCGTCAGCGGAGCGCGTTCGTGTGCGCGCTCACGTGTGGCTGGTGGTCTCACTCGCCGTATGGAATCCAGATGTTCTTGACCTGCACGGCGCGCCGCAGGAACTCACGGCCTTCGCCGACCCGCGGATCCAGCCACTCGCGCCCATCCCATTCGGTCCATGTTCGTTTCAGGTTGGCCGCCGACGCCCGTTCGACCGCGGTCGCACCAACCCGAGACCCAAGGTACCACACGGCGTCAACGTCGTCATGCTCAGCGAGCACTTTCGCGAGCGCATCACGTGAACCGGTCACGATGTTGACCACCCCGGCCGGCACGTCGGACGTTTCGAGAACGCTGTAGAAATCGGTCGCCGAGAGCGGGTACCGCTCGGAGGGCACGGCGACCACGCGGTTACCGGTGGCCAGCAACGGCGCGATGAGTGACACCAGTCCGAGCAGCGGATAGGGGTCGGGACAGGCCACACCAACGACCCCGATGGGCTCGTGCATCGCCAAGGCGACCCCGCGCAATGGCACGTCGTGAATCGCGCCATCGTGCTTGTCCGCCCACGCACCATACGTGAACAACCGAGAGATCGACGCCTCAACTTCGCGCGCGGCGTCGGTGGCCGTGGCTCCCGTCATCGCCGAGAGACGTTCGGCAAACTCCCGCTCGCGGGCCGACAGATTTTCAGCGATGTAGAACAGAATCTGCGACCGCTGATGCCCGGTGAGCTTGGACCAGCCGACACCGGCGTGCGCCGCTTCGACGGCGTTACGGACATCCTTGCGATTGCCCTCGCTCACGTCGCCCGCGACGCGGCCGTTGGCGCCGACGATGCTTCGCGAGTAACCGGAATCGCTGCGAGCCTGCTTGCCGCCGATAAACAGTTTCGGTGTGCGGTCGATCATGGGCATGGCCGACGACGTCAGCGCGGCGTCGGCCGCCGCCTCGTATTCGGCCGGCTCGTGCCGCATGTCGCTGGCGTCGACCGGTGACGGAGCGCTGTCGTGCGGGCGTACCGGCTTGAGATACTCGCCGAACCCTTCGCGTCCGCCTTCCCGGCCGAATCCCGACTCGCGGTATCCGCCGAACCCCGCGGCCGCGTCGAACAGGTTCGTGCTGTTGATCCACACCACACCGCACTTGAGCTTCGGCGCAATATCGAGCGCGAGATTGATATTCTCGCTCCACACGCTGGCCGCGAGGCCGAACGGGGTGTTGTTCGCCAGCGCGACGGCTTCTTCGGGCGTGCGGAATGTCATGCTGACCAGCACCGGACCGAAAATCTCAACCTGCGCGATCGTGGCCGACGGAGCAACGTTGGTGAACAGCGTGGGCGGATGAAACGAGCCGTGCGCGGGTGTCGCCCACGAGGGCTGCCAGCAGGTCGCGCCTTCTTCGACGCCCTGCGCGCACAACTGCCTGATGCGATCAAGCTGCACCGGCGCAACGATGGCACCCATGTCGATGGTCTTGTCGAGCGGTGATCCGATACGGAGCCGTTCCATGCGATCGCGCAGCTTGTCGATGAGCTGATCGGCCACGCCTTCCTGCACGAGGAGTCGCGAACCGGCGCAACACACCTGTCCCTGATTAAACCAGATCGCGTCGACCACGCCTTCGACCACGCTGTCGAGGTCGGCGTCCTCGAACACGACGAACGGACTCTTGCCGCCCAGTTCAAGCGAGAGCCCCTTGCCCGAGCCGGCGGTGGCGACGCGAATCGCACGACCGACCTCGGTGCTTCCGGTAAACGCGATCTTGTCGACGTCAGGATGCTCCACGATCGCCGCGCCCGTACGACCATCCCCCGTCACGAGGTTGAAGACGCCGGGCGGCAGCCCGATGTCGTGCACCAGTTCCGCGAAGCGCAGCGCCGTGAGCGGCGTGAATTCGGCAGGCTTGAGCACCACCGTGTTTCCGGCGGCGAGGGCGGGCGCGACTTTCCACGCCAACATCAGCAGCGGGAAGTTCCACGGGATGACTTGTCCCACGACGCCGTACGCGTGCTGCCCGGGAAACTCGGCCGAGAGCAGTTGTGCCCAGCCGGCGTGATACGAGAAGTGTCGCGCGACCAGTGGGATGTCGATATCGCGTGTCTCGCGAATCGGCTTCCCGTTGTCGATCGATTCGAGCACGGCGAAGTGACGCGCGTGCTTCTGAATGCCGCGGGCGATGGCGTACAGCCAGCGGGCACGCGCGTGATCGTCGAGCGCCTGCCAGGCAGGTAAGGCCGCACGCGCCGCGGCCACCGCGGCATCGACGTCATGCGCACTCCCGTGCGCAACGCGGGCGAGCGGGGTGCCCGTGGAGGGGTCTTGGACCTCGAAGGACTCACCAGCGGCCGGAGTGGTGAAGGCGCCGCCGATATAGTGTCCGAAGGCGCTGCCATGATCGGCAAGCCAGGCGCGAACGACCGCATCGCCTTCCGGAGCCGGACCGTAACTCATGCTATCGAAGATTTCGCGGACGCTGCCGCCCGCGGGTGTCGTTGTAGGGGCCATGCCGATCACACCATGGGTTGGCGATGAGCCGCGGCGTAGCGACCCGTCACGAAATGTTCGAGCTGACGTTCGACATCCGTGAGCAGGCCGCTCGCGCCGAAGCGGAACAGATGCGGACGAAGCCAGCGATCGCCGAGTTCTTCCTTCATAAGGATCAGCCAGTCGAGGGCTTGCTTCGCCGTCCGAATACCGCCGGCGGGCTTGAACCCGACCTCGACGCCGGTGCGCGATCCGTAGTCGCGGATCATGCGCGTCATCACCAACCCCACGGGAAGGGTGGCGTTGCTGGTTTCTTTGCCGGTGCTCGTTTTGATGAAATCGGAACCGGCCATCATGGCGACCTGACTGGCGCGGGCGACGTTGGTCAGCGTGGCGAGTTCGCCAACCCCCAGAATCGTCTTGAGGTGCGCCTCTCCGCAGGCATCGCGGAAGGCACGCACCTCGTCGTACAGCGCCTGCCAATTACCGGTGAGGACGTGCGCGCGCGTGATCACGATGTCGATTTCCGTGGCGCCAGCAGACACCGACGCGTGAATCTCGGCGATACGTTGCGCGAACGGTGACAGACCGGCGGGGAAGCCGGTCGAAACCGCGGCGACCGGCACTCCCGATCCCTGCAATGCCTCGACCGCGGTCGCGACGTACTGGTGATAGACACACACCGCGCCGACCGTCAGCCCGAGGTCGCGCACACCGAGCGCGTCCACGATGTCACTGCGCAGCGGGTGACGCGCCTTCGCACAGAGTCGCTTCACATTGCCGGGGGTATCGTCCCCCGCCAGCGTGGTGAGGTCCATGCACGTCATGGCGCGCAAGAGCCAGGCGGCCTGCCACTCCTTCTTCACGGTGCGTCGGCCACCGAGCGAGGCGACCCGTCGTTCGACGGCGCTTCGATTGACCCTGATGGCGCGCACGAGCGCGAGGTCGAGAGCCGTGCCCGGGTTGCGCGCAGGCGAAATATCGGGGCCCAATCCGGTGGGCCAGCGAACCCCGTGTGGCGACTCAGAGTCGGTCGGGCGGAGCGGTCGCGGAGCGTGCAATGGAGTAACGGTCATGGCATGACCAATCTAGGTGACGGACGGATCCGGCGCTCGACCGCGAGGCCGGGAAAGTCGCGCTCAACTCCATGAAGCGAGCGGCCGATACTGTGAGTCGGAGAGGAGAACCCCGACCGACGAGACCATGCGTTCCGCCCGACCCACACATCTGCTTGCCGCGCTGTTCGCGGCCGTCCCGACGCTCTTGGCGTTCCCCGGTTGTACCAAAGCCGTGGAAGTACCGACAGCGGCGCAACTGACGATCGTGCAGGGACATCTGCAGA
>JBBQAK010000104.1:0-10076 GCA_038316215.1 Gemmatimonadales bacterium
CAACGTGCTCCCGATCGCGGTGCCGCATGGGCGTGCGTCGGTCGTCGGATATCGCGTGGGCGACATCGCCTACATCACCGACGCAAAGCTGCTGCCCGACACGGCGCGGGCGGCGCTCGTCGGTGTTCGCGTCCTCGTGCTCAATGCGTTGTTGCGTCACCCGCATCCCACACACCTGTCCATCGCCGAGGCGGTTGCCGTGGCGCAGGATATCGGTGCTGAACGCACGTTTCTCACGCATCTCACGCACGACAATTCGCATGCCGCCCTCGCCGCCGAGTTGCCCGCCGGTATTGCGCCGGCGCACGACGGGTTGGTCGTGAGCATCTCATAGCTTCGTTCATTTCGTCATTCGATTTCACGCGTTGTCGGGAGTGTGTTGCCATGGCGTTGTCGCTCGATTTCACGAACATGATGGGTGCGGCGCTGCCGCACGGGGCCGGTATCACCGCCGCGCAGCTCTCCGACGCCGCCGGCGCGTTCGCGACGGCGCACGCCCGCGTGCACGGCATGCAGCAGGAGCTCGGTTTCCTCACCTTGCCGGTGAACGAGGCACTGCGCGACGCCACGCTCGCCGTGGCCGATCACGCGCGCGGCCGGTTCGACGATGTGTTGTTGCTTGGGATTGGCGGCTCAGCGCTCGGCCCCATTGCCCTGCGCACGGCGCTTCGGCCGCCCGCCTGGAATGCCCTCAGCACTGAGGCGCGCGGCGGTGCCCCCCGGCTGCACGTACTCGACAACGTCGATCCGGCCACCATCGCCGCGACGCTCGCCCGGCTCGAACTGTCCCGCACCCTCGTGCTCGTGGTCTCGAAGTCCGGCGGTACCGTGGAGACGATGGCGCAGTATCTCATCGTCCGCGAGGCGCTGGCGCGCGCCGTCGGCGAAGACGCAGCGCGCGCGCACCTCGTCTTCATCACGGATCCCGAAGTCGGAGCGCTCCGTAAGATCGCGCGAGCGGAAGGCATCACGACACTCGACGTGCCACCCAATGTCGGGGGCCGTTTTTCGGTGCTCTCGCCCGTGGGCATACTGCCCGCCGCGCTGATCGGCATCGACGTTAACGCCCTGCTGGCCGGCGCCGCCGATGTGATGGCGCGCGCCGCCAGTGCCGAGCTCTCCACCAACTTGCCCGGCACCTTCGCGGTGCTGCAGCACACGGCCGACACGCTCCACGGTCGGTCGGTGCAGGTCCTGATGCCGTACGCCGACCCGCTGCGCGATCTCGCGCTCTGGTTCGTGCAACTTTGGGCCGAGTCGCTCGGCAAGCTGCGCAGCGATGGTACGCCGGTGGGGCCGACGCCGCTGCCGGCGGTCGGCGCCACCGATCAGCATTCGCAGGTGCAGCTTTTCATGGAGGGACCGCTCGATAAGACGGTCACCTTCATTACGGTCAAGGGGCGTGAGCAGGACGGCGTGATCCCTGCGCGTCACGCCGACATCCCGGAACTCAGCTACCTCGCGGGACACACCCTCGGCGAGCTGATCGACATTGAGCAGCGCGCCACCGCCGGCGCACTCGCGGCGCGTGGCCGGTTCAACGCGACGCTGGCCATCGATACCATCGACGCGTTTCATCTGGGCGCGCTCATGCAGACCTTTGCGCTGGCGACCGCCTACGCCGGTGTGTTGTACGAGGTGAACGCCTTCAACCAGCCAGGTGTAGAACTTGGCAAGAATTTCGCCTACGCGATGCTCGGACGGGCTGGCAGCGAGCAGGCGCGCGCGGAATGGGACGCCCTGCCCAAGCCGGACCCGCGATACATGGTCTGATCGATCGACCGACGTATGAACGCGTCAGGCGACTCGGACCGAGGTCGCGTCCGGGACGAGCCGGACTCAACGGAAAGGGAATTCCGGACTTGCCGCGGCTGTCCTCATGGTGGGAACTTGCATGGGTAGATGTGGCGAGGTCCGGTAGGCCGGAGTCGCCGCTCATTCACCTTGACCCGCTCCGGCTCGCGCTGGGCAGGATTCACGACACGAATGTCCGATACGACGAAGCCCACGACGTCCTTGTTTGGCGGTGCCGTTACGGTAAACGACGGACGCGTTCAGCTGCATGACGCCTCCGTCCTAACCTCCGCGCACATGGATGCGCTGGTTCATCAGGCTGTTTTCGGCAACGAAGGCGAGCGCACCTTTGCCCGCTGGCTTGTGTGGGAACTAGGGCAGACGGTCGGTCTTCGTGCCGCGTCGATCCACGATTTGTACACGGCCCGTGGCGACGGCAAGTGCAGCGGATTCACGGTGCCCGCGATGAACATCCGCGCGCTCACCTATGACACGACCCGCGCCATCTTCCGCACGGCCAACACGCTCCAGGCGGGCGCGTTCATTCTCGAAATCGCCCGGTCCGAGATCGCCTATACCGAGCAGCGCCCCGACGAATACGTGTCGGTGATTCTCGCCGCCGCGCTGCGGGAAGGGTATCGCGGACCGGTGTTTATTCAGGGTGATCACTTCCAGGTCAACCACAAGAAGTTCGCGGTCGACCCCGTCACGGAAGTGAACGCAGTGAAGGCGCTGGTGACGGAAGCCGTCGCCGCCGGCTTTTACAACATCGACGTCGATACCTCGACGCTGGTCGATCTGTCCAAGGAAACGCTGGCTGAACAGCAGCGCCTCAACTACGAAGTGTGCGTGGACATTACGCGTTTCGTGCGCGCGGCCGAGCCGGCCGGCATCACGATCTCCATTGGCGGCGAAATCGGCGAGGTCGGTACCGAGAACAGCACGCCGGAGGAGCTCGAGGCGTTCATGAACGGTTTCAAGGCCACGCTCGAGGCCCAGGCGCCCGGAACGGCTGGGCTCTCCAAGATCTCGGTGCAGTCGGGTACGTCGCACGGCGGTATCGTGCTCGCCGACGGGTCCATCGCCGAGGTGGCTCTCGATTTCGACACGCTGGAAAAGCTCTCGAAGATCGGTCGTGATCGGTATGGCATGGCCGGTGCAGTACAGCACGGTGCGTCCACCTTGCCCGATGCCGCATTCAGTAACTTCCCACGGCTCGAGACGGCGGAAATTCATCTCGCGACGAACTTCCAGACGATGATGTTCGATCACATCCCGGCCGCCCTGCGCGCCGAGATGTACGCGTGGCTGGACACCAACGCGAAGGACGAACGGAAGGCATCCGACACCGACGAACAGTTCTACTACAAGGCCCGCAAGAAGTCGATTGGGCCGTTCAAGAAGCAGCTCTGGGCATTACCCGCTGACGTGCGTGGCACGCTCGGCGCGGCGTACGACGCGAAGTTTACGTTCCTGTTCAATCAGCTAGGCATCGCCGGAACCCGCGCGATCGTCGAGCAATTCGTTGCGGTCCCTGCGCAGCATCGCCCGTTTCCGACGGGAGCCAGCACGATTGTGGCCGCCCCGGACGACGCGGATCTTTCGGACTGAGTTGGCAGTACGGTGTCGTGAGTGGCGCGTACCGGAAGGGCGCGCTCACGACGCACGACACGCAACTCATCACTGCATGTGAGGTGTGATATGGCCCGGTACGACGAGTACGACGATGACCGCGTGGTGGTGATCGACCGTGACAATGGCACCAATGGCATCGGCACCTTTCTGCTCGGTCTGGCGATCGGGGCAGGGGCCGCGCTGCTGTTTGCGCCGGCCAGTGGCGCCGAAACCCGGCAGCGGCTTCAGGACGAAGCGCGGCGTGCCGGACGGAAGATGAAGGACATGACCGATGAGTTCGGCGAGAAAGTTGCCGATTCGGTCGAGAAGACGCGCTCCCAGTTCGATGAGCAGGTCGGACGCGCACGTGATGCCGTGACCTCACGCGTGCAGGCCGTAGGTGACGCCGTGTCCGTGGGTCGCGAGGCGGCCACGCAGGCACGCGCCGACCTCGAACGTGCGGTGGCCGATAGCAAGCAAGCCTACGCCGACAGTCGTCGCGCGTACCGCGAGCACGGCCGGCGTAACGGCCCCGACGACACGATGGCGCCCGACGATATGGTCTCGAGTTCCGGGGAAGAGTCCGCTGGCGATTCGAGCGAAGGCTGAAAGCTGGTGGGACATCGTTCGACGCGTCTGGAATCAGGGCGCGGAGGACAATGTGCTGTTTCTGGCGGGCGGGCTGGCCTTCAATGTCCTGCTCGCCCTTCTGCCGTTTGTGCTACTGCTCATCTCCGGCCTCTCGTTCCTGCTCGGGAGTGAGCCGACGGACGCGGCCAACACGGTTACCGCCCTCGTCGATCGACTCCTGCCGAGTGGTGCCAACGCTGCGGGCGAACTGTTGCGCGGCATCGTGGCTGACGTGCTCAAGACCCGTGGCGCGGTCACGGTGTATTCGGCGATCGGGTTCGCGTGGTTCTCCACGCGTCTCTTCGGCTCGCTCCGCAGCGTCCTCTCGCTGATCTTCGACGGGACGGATCGCGGCATCGTTGCCGGTAAGGTGTTCGACTTCTTCGCGACATTCATCGCGACCGTCGCGGTGGTGGTCTACGTGGTGATCTCGACCTACGTGGATCTCGCTACCACGCGCGGTCTGGCGCTGCTTCTGGAAACGGGACTGCGCACTGAGGCAATGGGGTTCGTGGGGTACCTGCTCGGCCGACTGATGGCGCTCACCGTCGTTTTCGTACTCTTCTACGCGATGTATCGCGGTCTGCCACGTCATCGACCCAGTGTGCGCACGGCGGCGATCGGTGCGCTGACGGCGTCGATCCTCTTCGAAATTGCTCGGCATCTCTTCGGCATTTTCGTTGCGCGCTTTGATCCGAGTTCGCTGTACACGGGCACCATCGCCGCCATCGTCGCGATTGTCTTCTGGACATATTACGGCGCGATGCTCTTTCTGATCGGTGGCGAAGTCGCGCAGGCCTTCGATCTGCGACGGGGCGAGCTGGCCGCGCTGCAAGAGGCAGACGACTTGGTTCGCGCCGCCGCCGCGGCGACGCCGACACGCGCCAAACCGAACAAACGTCTTCCGACCATACGCCCGTGACCACATTCCATGCTCCCGGAGTCGCGACTCCGTCAACTGCCACACCGCTGCTCGATGTGCGTAGTGACACCGTGACGAAGCCAACCGCTGCGATGCGCCGCGCGATGGCGGATGCAGAGGTCGGCGATGATGTACTCGACGGCGACCCGACGACACGTCGACTCGAGGCGGTGGTGGCCGAACGGCTTGGTAAGGAGCGTGCGCTGTTCTTCCCAAGCGGCTCTATGGCCAATCAGGCGGCTATCTGGGTGCACAGCACGCCAGGCACCGAGATTCTGCTCGACGCGGAGGCGCACATCATTCACTGGGAGATCGCGGCGACCGCCGCCCTCTGCGGGGTGCAGGTGCGTCCGATCCGCGGCGCCGCATCGGTATTTCGCGCCCCCGATCTGTTGGCCGGCATGCGGGCCCCGTCGATTCACGCCATCGAGCCGTCGCTGGTGTGCCTCGAGAATACGCACAACGGGGCCGGCGGCGCCGTCACACCGCTCCACGACCTTCGCGAGCTCACTGCCGTCGCGCGCCGCGTGAACCTGCCGATACACCTCGACGGCGCGCGCCTTTGGAACGCTGCCGTCGCGACCGGCACGTCGCTGGCCGATTTTGCTGCGTGCGCCGATACCGTCATGGTGTCGTTCTCCAAGGGACTGGGCGCACCAGTCGGCGCGTGCCTCGTCGGACCGGCCGATGTCATCACGCGGGCGCATCGCGCGCGCAAGCGCTTCGGTGGGGGCATGCGTCAGAGCGGCATTCTGGCGGCAGGCGCGCTGTACGGTGTCGAACACCACTTCGACCGGCTCGCGGAAGATCACGAAGCCGCCACGTATCTCGCCCATCTCGTGAACGGCGTTGGTGGCGCGCAGGTCGTCATGCCCGATACCAACATTGTCATGATCGACCTGCCCAGCCCGCGCGCCGATGAGGTCGTGGCGCGCGCCGCCGCGCTCGGCGTGCGACTCTCGAAGTGGCACAACAGTCGCGTGCGCGCGGTGGCCCACCTCGACGCGCCGATCGCGTTGATCGCGGAGCACGGACCGAAAATCGCGCAGGCCCTCGCCGACGCGTTGGCCTAGCGGCAAGCTCCTGTGCACAAAAAAGCGCACGGGAGGTCCGCTCTTTCGAGCGAATCCTCCCGTGCGCAGTGCTCCGGGCCTGACGAAGCGACGTCAGACTCCACGTGCCGCTGCTACCTTCGGGGTCCTGACGGATTTGGCGGGCTGTCGCCCTCCGGGACCCGGAGCAAATAGAAGGTAACCAGCGGCGGCGCGAAGTGGTACCGATGACCGCGAGAAGCCGTCCATCCTCGGGCCACCCGCTTTCAAACCGTGTAGATTGGACGTATGTCGATCGCTCTCGCCCGCAAATACCGCCCTCGGAACTTCGCGACCGTAGCGGTGCAATCGCATGTCGCGAACACCCTCAAGGGTGCCATCGCCGGTGGGCGTGTCGCGCACGGCTATCTGCTCTGTGGTCCGCGTGGAACCGGCAAGACCACGCTGGCCCGCGTACTCGCCATGGCGCTCAACTGTGAGGAGATGGTCGAAGCTCGTCGGGTTAGCGGCACCGCGTCCGCGACTGATTTGAGCGAAGCCATGGCCGCCGCCGGCGAACCATGTGGGCGATGCACGAGCTGTCAACGCATCTGGAGTGGGAGCGCGTCACTCGACGTCGTCGAGATCGATGCGGCGTCGAATGGCGGTGTCGGCGATGCTCGTGAGCTCCGCGAGCGGGCCATGTACGCCCCCTCGGGTGATGATCGCTATAAGGTGTACATCATCGACGAAGCGCATATGCTGTCGCCTCAAGCATGGAACGCGCTGCTCAAGGTGCTCGAGGAGCCGCCCCCGCGCGTGGTGTTCGTTTTTGCCACCACCGAGCCGCAAAAGGTGCTGGCGACGGTGCTTTCGCGAGTTCAGCGATTCGACCTCAAACGAATCGGCCCGGCCGAGATTCGCGAGCGGCTGGCTGCGGTGCTCACCGAAGAAGGCGTACGGTTCGAGCCCGAGGCGCTGGGGATGATTTCCGGCGCAGCCGACGGTGGCCTGCGCGACGCGCTGTCGCTCACCGACCAAGTGCTGTCCCTCGGCGAAACCGCCGAGGTCACTGCGGAGCGTGTGCGCACGGCGTTGGGGCTCGTGCCCGAAGAAGAGTATTTGCTTCTGCTCGACATCATCGCGCAGCGTCGTGCCGTCGACGTGTTCGATGCGGTGCAGCGTCAGGCTGATGGTGGCGTCGATTTGATGCTGCTACTGGCCGGCATCGGTCGCATGTTGCGGGCGCAGCTCACGATCGCCCTCGGCGGGGTGCCGCCCGAGCTGTCGGAGCGCATGCGCGTTGCGCTCGATGAGCGGAAGGGCCAGCTCTCAGCCGCCGACCTGTTGCGCATGCTGCATGCGCTGCTGGAGATCGAACCGATGTATCGCCGCAGTGGGCAACCGCAGCTCCTGCTCGAGACGCTGCTCGTGCGCTTTGCGCTGCTCGATCGCACGGTGGAGCTCGAAGAGGTCATCAAGGGCTTCGGCGCTGGCGGGCATGACGATCCGCCGCCGCGTCGTGTCGCGCACGAGCCGCGCGTGGCCTCGGCCCATGCGATCCCCCCGTCACCGCCGGCCATGGTCGCGCCAGCGCTCGCGTCAGCGGTGT
The DNA here is from genome assembly GCA_038316215.1 of Gemmatimonadales bacterium. GTDB lineage: Bacteria > Gemmatimonadota > Gemmatimonadetes > Gemmatimonadales > Gemmatimonadaceae > Gemmatimonas. Next base: position 7,604 of record JBBQAK010000104.1, read on the forward strand.
TGTCGCCGTCGCCGAGTATGGTGGCGCCGCCGCGGTCGGCCACGCAGCAGGTGGCGGAAGCCGCTGCCGCCGCGCAATTGGCGGAGCAGCGCCCGGCCCCGCGCGCCGCCTCTGCCGCCCCACGGGTGGGGCCGCCGCCATCGGTGGAACAGCTCAAGGCCCGGTGGGGCAGCGTCAGTGACGCCATCAAGAGCGCTGGACGGGGTATGCTGGCGCAGGCCGTCGCGCGGCTGGTGCCGGCGTCTGTGTCAGCTCATGGGAGCGTGGCGCTGAGCTACGACCCGGCCGATGACACCTTCGCCCGCGCCGCCGACGGAGCCCGTCCCGATATTCTCGTGGCACTGCAAGCGTGCTTTGACGGCGTGACCGGGGTAACAGTCGTGTCCTCGGTCAATGCCAGTGCTCACGCACAATCCCGCGCGCCGCGCGATACCACCAAGCGCCTCACCGCGCACGACGTGCAGCAGCAGCGCACCGAACAGCTGTCGTCGAAAGACCCATTGCTCGAAGCCGCCGTACGCGCGCTTGACCTCGAATTACTCGACTAACGACGCACAGGAACAGTCATGGATTTGTTCAAGATGATGGGCCAGTTCAAGGACATGCAGTCGCGCATGCAGACCATGCAGGACGAGATGTCCCAGCGTACCTTTTCGGCACTGGCCGGAGGCGGGATGGTCGCGGCCGACGTGGACGGCAAGATGCAGCTCAAACGCATCAAACTCGATCCGACCGTCGTCAACGGCAACGACATCGAGATGCTCGAGGATCTCATCGTGGTTGCCGTGGCCGAGGCACAGAAGAAGGCGGCCGAGGCCATGCAAATGGAACTCAGCAAAGTCACCGGCGGCATCGACCTGCCGTTCAAGCTCCCGTTTTGATCGCCTCCCATTGAGCGTCATCGACGAACTCACGAGCGAACTGGCGCGTCTGCCCGGCATCGGCCGGAAGACCGCCCTGCGGCTCACCTATCATCTGCTGCGGCAACCGCACGCGCAGAGCCGACGGTTGGCCGAAGCGCTCGTGCAGCTGACCGAGCGGGTGCGCGCCTGTGACCGCTGCCATAACCTCACCGAGTCGCCGCTGTGCGCCCTCTGTGCCGATCCGCGGCGCGACCCCGCCACGGTGTGCGTGGTCGAGGAAGCGTCCGACATTGCGTCCATCGAGCGCGCGGGGGAATTCCGCGGACGCTACCATGTGCTGGGTGGGCGGTTATCGCCACTGGATGGTGTCGGGCCTGACGATCTGGCCATCGACGACCTTCTCGCCCGGATCGAACCCGAAGGGATCACCGAGGTCATTCTGGCTACCAATCCGTCGCTCGAAGGAGAAGCCACCGCGCTGTACGTCCAGCGGCAGTTGCTGCCGCGTGGCGTGCGCATTACCCGGATCGCCCGCGGCCTGCCCGTCGGCGGCGACCTCGAATATGCCGATGGCGTGACGATCGCTCAGGCGTTGTCCGCTCGCCGGGAGATGCTCTGATGGGACGTCGCGGAGCCAGTTGGACCGCGGTGGGCATGCTCGCCACCGGACTGGTGGCCGGTCTGGCCGTCGGCCTGGTGGGATGGAGTGCGCACCAGCAGCGACACCGTCGCTCCCTCTTTCATCCGGACGCCACAAGCCGACTGGCGGCGCTCGGTTACCTTCGGGCGCATCCAAGCGTTGATAGTGCGCGACTCCTTCGCGACTATCTCCAGTGGGAGCCACATTCGTTGCTACGTCGCAAGGCCCGAGGGGTTCTGCGCCGCACGGAACGGATGTTACGTTCGTAACGGACCCGCATGCCAGCCACGTAACGCTGGCGCACGGTACCTGATCCCTTCGACCCACCGTTCATGTCTGTTGGCGCTGCCACCTGGTCGTTCACCGAGGACGACTTCGGGGCCATCACCATTACGTTGCAGCGGTTCCTCTACGACGCGAAGGCGCGGTGCGCCCTGCTCGTGGACCGAAGCGGACAGCTGGTCGCCACGGTCGGCGAGCCACCGAACTTCGACGCGACCGCCTTCGCCACGCTCACGGCCGCCGATTTCAGCGCCAACGATCAGCTGGCGCGCCTCATCGGTGAGAGTGACTTCAGCGTCCTGTTTCATCAGGGCGAGAAGGAGTCCATGTACCTCGCCGACATCGCCCGTCGCGTCATTCTCGTCGTGCTCTTCGACAACCGCACCACGCTCGGCCTGGTTCGGCTGCGCATGAAATCGGCCGTTGACGAGCTCACGAAGACGTTCGAAGGGGTCTTCTCCCGCGGTGGGTCCGCGTCCACGCCGCCGCCGGGGTTCCTGGCTGGCGCCGAGGATGAGATCGATCGGCTTTTCCAGTAAGGGGCCGTAATCGATGTCGATGATCAACTATGCGTCCCGTGAGATCAACTGCAAGATCGTGTTCTACGGTCCGGGGCTCGGTGGCAAGACGACCAATCTCGAGTACGTGTATGGCAAAGTCTCCCCGAATACCCGTGGGAAGCTGATCT
>JBBQAK010000132.1:0-9246 GCA_038316215.1 Gemmatimonadales bacterium
ACTGCACGCAATATCGAGATTCTCGCCGCGGCAACCAATGAACCAGCGGACCTGATTCGCAGCGCCTGCTGGCTCACGATCCCCGAACGCGGTGTGGTACACTGGCCGTCGATCGATGCGTTTCAGCAGTGGGCAATCACCGACCAGCTGATGGATCGTCGCGTTGATTCGGCGCAGGTGATTGACCAGCGACCGCTGGCGGCAAGTGCGAGCCTGCTGAAATGAACGCCACGAGCAACGTGCACGTCATCTGCGAAGACGTGTCGTTCACCTTTCGTGGTGAGCGGGGTACCGTCGATGCGCTGCAGCGGGTGTCGTTCACCATCGCACCGCACGAGTTCGTGTGTCTCGTGGGGCCAAGTGGGTGTGGCAAATCCACGCTGCTGCATCTCGTGGCCGAGCTGTATCCACCATCGTCGGGGCGCATATCGTTTGCCGGTCCTGACGCGCCGCATGGTGCGAAGGGCGGCCTCGTGGTGCAGGAACACGGGACGTTTCCGTGGATGACGGTGGTGGACAACATCGCGTTCGGACTCGAACTCGCCGGCGTGGATCGCGTCCTCCGTCGTGAACGCGCCCGGCAATACTGCGAACGGGTAGGACTCGCCGCGTTCGCCGATCACTATCCGCACGAACTGTCGGTCGGCATGCGTCAACGTGTCGGCATCGGACGCGCGATGGTTACCGAGGCGCCGCTGCTGTTGATGGACGAGCCCTTTGGCGCGCTTGATGCGCAGACGCGCCGGCACATGCAGGACGAGCTCCTCACCCTGTGGGCGACAGATCGGCGCACGGTGCTATTCGTGACGCACGATATCGACGAAGCTGTGCGCCTCGGTGATCGCGTGCTCGTGATGTCCGCACGCCCCGGCCGCATCATCGAGGACATCGCCGTGCCACTCGAGCGGCCTCGGGATGTGCGACGCGATGCCGTCGCCGCGCAGGAGTTGATCGAATCGATCTGGCGCCTCATCGATGCACCGGGGCGTATCGCGTGAGGACGCCCCAGTGGAGCGCACGGTTTGCCGCCGTGTGGCTGGTGCTGCTGCTGACGGTCGAAGGGCTGGTTCGGGTCGGGGTGATCGACAATCTTTTCGTGCCGGCGCCCTCGAGCGTCGGACTCGTGCTCTGGAAACTGTTCAGCACCGGCGCGATCACCGAGCATCTCGCGGAGACGCTCTCCCGTATCACGGTGGGCCTGATCGTGGGCTCAGGCATTGGGGTGACGATGGGGCTCGGCATGGGCGCCTCGCGACGACTGCGACGGATGTTCGATCCGATCGTCGCGGCACTGCATCCGATTCCACGTCTTGCCTTCTTTCCGCTGCTTATCGTGATCTTCGGCGTGGGCGAAGCATCGAAACTCGGCGCCGTCGCGCTCGGCGCCTTTTTTCCGATGCTGCTCAATACCGTCGCGGGCGTACGCGGCATGAACCCAGTGTATCTCGATCTCGCCCGGAATCATGGAGCAACTCGGGCCCAGTTGTTCGGTCGAATACTGCTCCCTGGCAGTCTGCCGATGATGCTCACGGGCCTCCGGCTGTCCTCCAACGTCGCCTTTCACGCCACCATCGGCATCGAGATGGTTGGGTCACGCACAGGGATCGGATCATTGCTCTGGTTATCGTGGCAGACGTTTCGTATTGACCAGCTGTACGCGGTCCTGGTGATTATCGCCGCCCTCGGTATCGGGCTCGCCGCGCTCATCGGCGCACTCACGGCGCGTGCGACGCCGTGGCAGGTGAATCACCCCTGATCGCGGACCAGCGCGCGCACGGACGCGCCACACCCGCTACTGGTGGCGAGTGATGGGGACGACGTTGGTAAATCGATCCGCCAGAAAGTTGGGGAACTGCAGATCCACGCCCGTCACCGGGAGCAACGGTCCCTCCAACCGATACAGGTCAATGCGGCGCACGCCATTCGCGGTCACGGTGAACGAGCGCACGAGGGAGAACTCGGGGCGCGCCACCGCCTCCAGGAGTAATCGACGAGCGAGCATGCTGGTACCGGCGCTGTCCTTCCGGGAATGCTGAATCGCCACCCAGCGGCAGCCTGATCGGCGTCGCAGGACATCGATTACGTCCTCGACGGACGACACGTAGTTCTCGTTCACCGGCTTGAAAGTCGATCGCGGGGCGATGGAGTAGAGCAGCTTCGAGCCGAGCATCACGCGCCGCTCGAAGTCCGGATCATTCGCGCGCACATGATAGACAAAGACGCCGCTGAAGCTGCCGTCGTAGAACACGGCATCGCGAGGACCTTGCACTTTCAGGAACTCAGCGACCTCACGAAATCCGTCGACCCGTGGGATTGTCGTTCGCCACGCACTCACACCCGCGACCGTGAGCGACGCGAGGAGCACCGTACACGGCCTGCGCCCATCCGGTGAAGGAAACCGTTCGGCGAGGGCCTGCAGGCCCACAGCAGCAAGTAGGATAACCGCAGGAATTGCCAACAAGATGTAGCGCGAATCGGTCGCGGTTACCAGCGACAGCGGTACCAGCAACGCGACGATCCATCCGACCAGATACGCGACTTCACGCCGCCAGCGGGTCGACCAAATCCCTGATGCCAGCGAGGACACCGCGACGGTGAGCCACGCCCAGCTGATGATCTGCGGCAGCGCGAGCCAGTAGAAGCTCCAGGTGCCGCCTGCGCGCAGAGTCTCAACCGACGGTAGGTGGCGAACAATCTGCACGGGCGCGATCAGGCATGTCGCGACGACCGGGAGGATACCGCATACGGCGAGGATCGCCAGCCAGCCGAGCTGACGCGGCGCGTGGATCTCTCGCCTCCGAACCAGTACCCACACCGCGCAGATGACAAGGACTCCGGTCGCTTGGTAGTACGTGCCGAGCGTCGCGAGGGCGAAGACCGCGGTGAGTTGCAACTGCCGCAGTGAGGTCGATTCGATCCATCGTCGGCAGTGATACAGCGTGGCGAGCGCGAGCGCGAGCGCCGGTATGTTGAGCATGACGCTGTTCGACCACACCACGATCGCTGGCGTGAGTGCGAGGAACACGCCTGTCCACCCGGCCGCGGGCGCAATCCAGCGACGTGCCCACGCCATGGTGTAGCCCGCAGCCGCCACCCCGAACAGCAAAACCAGGCCGCGGGCGACGTATGGCGATGTCCCGAACAGCGCGAACGCCGCCCCCTCGATGATCGCGAAGAGCGGCGGATAGGTGGCGGGGGAGATCGCCGGATAGCGCGCGTAGTACCGGAGCGTGAAATCGAGCGGGTTCACCGGCATCGCGCCAAGCAGATCCCACCAGAACAGGCCATTCATCGCGTGCCGTGGTGAATCGCCCTGAAACCACAATCCGTCGTTCGCGTGGTGTCGTACGGCCATGACAAGCACCGCGACCACCAGAAGACCCACCTGCAACGACAGTGAATTCAGTGCGTCGCGGCTAGTCCAGCGACCACGCGTCACGTCGACCAAGTCCGCCCCGAGCCCGGCCACGCGAGAAACGTACGGGCATTGCCGGGCCTCGACCGCACCAACGGCTCCGGCAGTATGCGCTCTGCCCGAAAAAAGGCGATCCTGCGAATCGGCGGTGGCATATCCCCAAGGGTAGTGTGATCCGTAGTACGGCGAAGGCGAATTCGGCGACGCCTCACTGGTCGGCCGCGACCGACCGCCTGTTGGTGCGCGTCTTGCGGAGGCGCTGACGGCATTCCCCTACGAGACGGCTCCAGCCGAGCGGCTCCAGACCACACCAGAGCGAGTTGTTCATCAAAGACGGTCGTGAAGTACAGGGGTCACCGCTGCATGCATCCACGGGACTCGTATCGAAGAGGCAGCTTCGCCACGCGTCGGGTATGGGTCGAGCCAACGGACCGGCCACCGGCTGCTGGTGGAATCGCGCGCGCTGGAGCGATGTTTCATGCTCCTGCCTTTTCCCCCCACCGCACCGCCCGCCCGCCATGCCCCGTCGTCTGCTGTCCGTTGCCGCGCTCGTGATGTTGACTGGATGCGCAGCCGTTGCGCCTCCAACGCAAACGGTAGGCCCGTCATCCGCGCCAGCCAACACGCTCACGTCGGCCGAGCAAAAGGCCGGGTGGAAGCTGCTGTTCGATGGCACGTCGCTGGCGGCGTGGCGCGGCTATCAGCAAGCGGACCTGCCGCCCGAGTGGATGGCGGTCGATGGGACGATGACCAAGGTGAAAACCACCAACGACATCGTGACGCGCGAACAGTACGGCGACTTCGAACTGGTGCTCGACTGGAAGCTCCCGCTTCGGGGCAACTCGGGCATCTTCTATCGCGCTACCGAGAAGGAAACGAAGGTGTACTGGAGTGCGCCGGAGTATCAACTGGCCGAGGACTCGCTCACACCCGACAGCCGCAACATCATGACGTCGGTGGCCGCTGTCTACGGATTTTATCCCTCGAAGCGTGGCGTGGTGCATCGCGCGGGTGAGTGGAACACGACCCGACTGGTCGCCAAAGGCCCGCACGTGGAGCACTGGCTGAACGGCGAGCTCATCGCCGCGTACGAAATGTGGTCGCCGGAGTGGCTGCTCAAGTTGCGTGGCGATCCGAACGACCCCAGCAAGAAGCCGCTCAAGTTCGCGCCGTACGCAGACTTCGGCATGGCGAAAACGGGGTTCATCGCCATCCAGGGTGATCACAACGGCGCGTTGTCTATGCGGAACATCAAGATCCGCGAGCTGAAGTAGGAGGAACCCGGTGCCGCAGAGCCGCGAGATCGCCATCACCCGATTCGACGGGGCCACGTCCAGCGAAACGCACGACTGCGTGGCGCTCGAGGAACCACTCGAGATCCGACTCGACGCAACCGACGGCACCACGCGCGGCACGCGCAGTTTGTCGATCACCATGCGCACGCCGGGGCATGACCACGAACTCGCCGCCGGCTTTTTGCTAACCGAAGGGCTGCTCCATCACGCGCACGAGATCGCGTCGATCACGCAGGACAGCGATCACGTGGTCACCGTGCACCTTGCCGATCACGCACGGGTGGCGTGGCCCACCATGGAGCGACACTTCTACGCCACGTCCAGCTGTGGCGTCTGCGGCAAGTCGTCGCTCGACGCACTCGAAGTGCCCGGCCTACAGCGCATCGCGCGCGATGACTTCTCGTTCCATGTGAAGAGGCTCCCGCCGCTGTCTGATCGCCTGCGTGCCAAACAAGCGGTATTCGACCAGACGGGCGGGCTGCACGCCGCCGCTCTCTTCGACGAGGATGGCGAGCTCGTAGACATTCGCGAGGACGTGGGACGGCACAATGCCGTCGACAAGCTGCTCGGTGCGCAATTTCTAGAGGGTATCACGCCACTTGCCAACCGCCTGCTCTTTCTCAGTGGACGCGCCAGCTTCGAACTCGTGCAGAAGGCACTCGCCGCGGGCATTCCCATGATCGCCGCCGTCGGTGCGCCCTCGAGCCTGGCCGTGGAGCTCGCACAGCGATTCGACCTCACCCTGGTGGGGTTTGTGCGCGGTGAACGTTTCAACGCCTACAGTGGCGCCTGGCGCCTCCGTGGAGACACGATATGAGTAGCCATGATGTCGACGACGCCGCTGACCACGGCAACCCGTCGTTCCTGAGCCCGGAAGTCCTCGACGAGGCGATGCACGTAGGCGCGCCGTCGGCGTACTCCGGCGGTCTGCCTGCCGTGACGGTGGCGCTCACCATGGCCATCAAACAGATGGGCGTGTCGCGGACGGTGTCTTCGCTACTCGACCTCAACCAGGACGCAGGCTTCGACTGCCCCGGATGCGCGTGGCCCGATCCCGACGGCGAGCGTTCCCGCTTCGAGTTCTGCGAGAACGGTGCGAAAGCCGTGGCTGAGGAGGCCACGCGCGAACGCATCACCGCAGCGTTCTTCGCGGAACATTCGGTGGCAGCGTTGGCGGAGCAAAGCGACTACTGGCTAGGCAAACGTGGTCGGCTCACCGAGCCGATGTACCTGCCGAAGGGCAGCACGCACTACGAGCCCATCACCTGGGACGCCGCATTCGATCTCATCGGCCGCGAACTCAAGGCGCTCGCGTCGCCCCACGAGGCCGTGTTCTACACGTCGGGACGCACCAGTAACGAAGCCGCGTTTCTCTATCAGCTTTTCGTGCGGCAGTTCGGCACCAACAATCTCCCCGACTGCTCGAACATGTGTCACGAGTCGAGCGGCGTCGGTATGCACGAATCACTCGGCACCGGTAAAGGCTCCGTCTCACTCGCCGATTTTGAGCTGGCCGACTTCATCCTCGTGATCGGCCAGAATCCCGGCACGAATCATCCGCGTATGCTCTCCACGCTGCAGCGGGCTGCGCGGCGCGGTTGCCGCATCGTGAGCATCAATCCGCTCGAGGAATCCGGCCTCAAACGCTTCAAGCATCCACAGGAAGTATCGGGGGTGCTCGGCTCCGGCACGGCGCTCGCCACGGACTATCTGCCGGTGCGCATCAACGGCGACGTGGCACTACTGAAGGGCATTCAGAAGGTGATCGTCGAGTCGCATGCCGAGTGCATCGACCGTGCCTTCATCGGTGAGTACACCGATGGCTTCGAGCACTACTGCGATGACCTGGCCGCCGAGTCGTGGGATGCGATCACTGCAGGCTCGGGGATCGCCGAGTCGCGCATTCGCGAACTCGCGTCGGTGATCGCCTCGTCGAAAGCGATGATCTGTTGCTGGGCGATGGGCGTCACCCAGCACGAGAATGCGGTGGCGAACATCCAGGAGATTGTGAATGTGCTGCTGCTGGGCGGCCACGTGGGCAGACCGGGAGCTGGTGCCTGCCCCGTGCGCGGCCATAGCAATGTGCAGGGCGACCGCACGATGGGCATCTGGGAGCGTCCTACGCGGCACTTTCTGGACCGGCTCGGCGCCGAATTCGACTTTACACCGCCGTCGGCGCATGGCTTCGATGTCGTGCATGCCATCGAAGCCATGCATCAGCGGCGCGCGCACGTCTTCATCGCACTCGGTGGCAACTTCCTGTCGGCCACACCCGACACCGCCTTCACGGCGCAGGCGCTGCGCCACTGCCGACTCACCGTGCAGGTGTCGACCAAACTGAATCGATCGCATCTGATCACCGGCGAGCACGCCCTGATCCTTCCCTGCCTCGGCCGCACCGAGCGCGACCGACAGGCCGGCGGCGCTCAGGTGATCACCGTGGAAGATTCCATGGGAATCGTGCACGGATCGCATGGCCATCTCGCACCGGCATCCGAACAGCTCCGCAGTGAACCGGCAATCGTGGCCGGCATGGCGCAGGCCACGCTTGGCGTGGACTGGAGCGGTTTTATTGCCGACTACGACACGATCCGCGACCGCATTGCGCGCGTGATTCCAGGCTTCGACAACATGAATGCGCGCGTGCGCGAATCGGGAGGGTTCGCGCTTCCCCACGGCGTGCGCGATCGTCGTGAGTTCGCCACCGCGAGCGGTCGGGCGCAGTTCACGGTGCATCCCATTCCCCAGCTGAAGTTGGCGCCGGGTCAGTTGGTGATGATGACGATCCGTTCCCACGATCAATTCAACACGACGATCTATGGCCTCAACGACCGGTATCGCGGCATCAGCAACGGCCGGCGCGTGGTGTTGCTCAATGCCGATGACATTGCCGAGCAGGGATTCGCGGATGGTGAAACCGTCGACATCGTGAGCCACTTTCGCGGCGTGCAACGTCGTGCGCAGAACTTCCGCATCGTCGTGTACGCGATCCCGCGCGGATGCGCCGCCACGTACTTCCCCGAAACGAATGTGCTCGTGCCGATCGACAGCGTAGCCGCCGGCAGTCGAACGCCCACGTCGAAGTCGGTGATCATTTCGCTCGAACGTGCGCTCACACATGCCTGAGCAACCGCCCCTCCCGCTGTACGGGCTGGTACTTACCGGCGGAGCCAGCTCGCGGATGGGCCGCGACAAGGCGGGCATGGGATATCATGGCGCGCCACAGTGGCAGATTGCCGCGGAGCTGCTGCGTGCGTGCGGCGCCGAGCCGTTCTGGTCGTGCAGCGCACGGCAGGCGACCGAGTGGAAGCTGGGCGATCACGCGATACTCGACCTGGTGCCGGAGCATGGTCCGGCCAGCGGATTACACGCCGCCTTTTCACGCGGTGATGCGGCCACGTGGCTTGTAATCGGCTGCGATTATCCGTCGCTCCAGGGGGAGGACCTGCAGCGGCTCGTGAATGCGCGTTCTCCGGGCATCGATGCCGTGGCGTATCTCAACCACGAGACGAGTGAAATCGAGCCAATGATCGCGCTGTGGGAGCCCGCGGCACAACAGCAGTTCCTCCGCGCGTTCGCCGACGCCGAATTCAGCGCACGACGTATTCTGCGCTCATGCAAGCTGCGCGTGATTGAGCCACGCACGCCGCAGGTGCTGCACAACCACAACGTGGCGGATCCGTCCTGACGCCAACGGGCACGATTCGTGGGAACGGAGCGCCGCGCGGTCAGTGCGTGCGACGCAGAACGCCAAATGTGACAGCGGTCATGAGTGCCGCCGCAAACACGAGCCAGCGCGTGGTCGTTTGTCCGCTGACCATCAGCAGGGCGAGCGCGATAACAGCAGCGATGGCGCTGATCACGAACACGAGCTGTTCGCGCTGCTTCGTTCGCTTTGACTTACTCATGGTTGCTCCGTGCTGAACGAATACTCGGTAGTGGTGCGAACGAAGCATGCGACGCCATCAGGGCCGCACCCTCGCCAGCCTAATTACGCAGTCTCGAGCAGGAAAGCGCCAGCAGATTTGCGCAAACGGCGAGTCGTGACGGCGTCGAGCGCCTGTTGAAGGTCACGCCACAAGTCGCGCGAATCCTCCAACCCCACACTGAGCCGCAGCAACCCGCCTCCGATGCCGGCACTGTGGCGCGCGTCTTCCTGCACCACGCGATGCGTGAGGAGTGCCGGTGGCTGAATCAGCGTATCGGTGGAACCGAGGCTGACCGCCGGCGTGATGAGTCGCAGCGCCGCCACGAACGCGCGCAGCATGGCGGGGTCACCATTGGCGAGTTCAAAACTCAACACGCTACCGGCGCCGTGCATCTGCGTGCCCAACAGCCCGCGCGGGTCCTGTCCCGGCAACGACGGATAGCGGACCTCAGCAATGCGATCATCACCGGCGAGTTCCTGTGCCAGAACGCCCGCCGTGGCCTGGGCTCGCTCCACACGGACCGCCAGGGTGGGCAAGCCGCGATGCAGCAGATAGCTCCCCATGGGGTGCAGCAGGCCCCCCGTGGCCGCGCGCACATGCTTGATCT
>JBBQAK010000367.1:0-4152 GCA_038316215.1 Gemmatimonadales bacterium
GTTCCACCGGGAAGGAGACGAGTTGCTCCACCTCTTGCGCCGCCAATCGCGGCGCCTGCGTAATCACCATCACCTGATTGTCGGTGATGTCCGGCACGGCATCGATCGGCAGCTGCGTGAACGAGTAGGAGCCCCACGCCACGAGCGCGAGAGTCAGCAGGGCAATAATCAGCTTGCGCCTGATCGAGAAATCGATAATGGCGTCGAGCATTACGTAGTGGGCATCGGCAAATGGAGGACGCACGTGCTTGCGCCCGCCGTGTAAAAAAGGCGACGCGAGCACGCGACGAAGGGGCAGGGTGGGGCAAGGCCGGCCGAGTCGTGCGCGGAGATTCCGCGTACGACGGCGCGAGGCGCTTGAGGTCAACAGCCGCGGCTGTCGCTTCTGCTACGAACCAACGGCAGGTACAGCCGAAGGATCGACCGTGATTAGCAGGCGGGCGGAGCCCGAGGTCTTGGCCCAGATGGACCACCGGGCCCTGGCCTCGGCGGCGACTCCCGATTGGAGATCGAGACGGACGGCGTCGTGACCTCATCGGCAATCGTCAATTCGACACGCGAGACGACCACAGCGACGGTTAGGCTAACGGCGAGGCGCTGGCGTTCACCAAGAGGAACTGCGGCGCCGACGGTGTCGTGTCCGTGCCGATGATGGTCATCGGGCTGCTCGATCTCGACGCCGTGCGCGACAACGGCATGGGGAGCGGCGTGAGTGACGGCGTGGGTATCGTGCCGTTCATGGCTAGCGTGCTCATGCAGCCATCCGTGCGCGAGCGCTGATGCGGGCGCGGCAAAACCGGCCACCACAGCCAGCAACAGTGCCGCGAAACGGAAGCCCACGGTGCGCATCATTCTTGAGGCTAGCTCGGCAGATACGGAAGTGCAAGCCAAGCGGATCGTGATGGTATCCGCGCAGCGCGCCCTCAGGCGAAGGGATCGATGATCCGCACGCCCGCCTTTTCGAAGGCACTCCGGTTTCGCGTGACGACGGCGAGATCATGCGTCAGCGCCGTCGCCGCGATCAGGCTGTCCTTGATCGGCATCGCGCGCCCGGATGCTCGCAACGTGGCCAACAACGCCGACCACGTCATTCCCACCGCCGCATCGAAGGGCGCACAGTGAATGCGCTGAATGCCCGCGTCGACGAGAAACTTCATACGACCGTGAGTCTACAGTCAGGGCGCGTCGGTCGACGCGGACTCGATCGGTACAAACCAGTCCTTGGCCGGACAGTCGAGGAGCCACTGGACAACGCCTTCGTTCACCGACGGCGAACGACGCTGCAGCAGGTACTCCCCGCGGTCGAGCCGTTCGATGTCGAACTCCTGACCGGCCTCGATACCATCCTGCTGGCGCAGCTCGGCTGGGATCACGATCTGACCGTTGGAAGAGACGGTGGTCCTCATTGTAGCAAGATGACGACTTACTGTCGGTGGGTGTTTGCGTTCCCCGCCAACCGGTGGGTCAACGACATCGTCGCGGAACGTCTTCCTGACGCGCGGCGGTTCTCCAGGTTCACCGACGCTGTGGTTGCTCGGTTACGCGCACTCGCCGTGGTCTGAACGGCCGGCGACGCGTATCCGCGAACCGCTTACGTTGAGGGCGTCGATCTGTTGGACCGCCCACGCCGCATGCTCTCGCACCACGTGATGCTCGTGTAGCTGCATCGCTTCGAGCACCGCGAGATCATCCGCGGTCCCCATGTTGCCCAGCACGACACACGCGTTCCGCTGCAGCATCCGCAACTTCGCGCGCTTGATCGCCGACCCCTTGAACGCCGCTGCGTAGTCAACCGGCTCCATCACGAGAATCTCGCGCGCAAGGGCGCGCGTGCCGTCACGCGTGTCGGTGTCGCGCAACATCGCCCGCGCCGCAAACGGCGACTCCTCCGGCAACTACTGCGCAAACCGCACATTCCACGGACACACCTCCTGGGACGCTTGGCGCTATACCCATTTTGTGATTCCGCTGTCGACGGGGCGGTTAACACTTAGGAAGGCAGTGGACTGGCGGTACACTGTCGATCAGCGGCAACCGTACGGGCGACGTGAGTGTTGGTACGGCGCTGGTCTGGTCACGTAGCCATCCGTTCGCCAGCGCCAGCATCGCCACCGAGCCGCCGACGACAGCCAGCAGCATCTCAGTGAACCGGAAGCTGAAAGGACGAACGATATTTCGGGCTATCTCGGCAGATCCGTCTGCGCACCGCGAGCCGTGCGTGTTCAGCGCGCCGGTGGATCGTCGGCTCGACGTGCGCGTGAACTGGTCTGGGTATGCCGAACCACCCATCGCGTGCCGCCAGCGACGGACCGGCGCTCCAGAATGGCCGTACCACGTCCCACGTTGTCGATCTGGCGCCCATTCATCTCGCCCTTGAGGTCGTATCGGAACGTGGCCCATGCGTACTGCCCGGACACGCGTACGACGACATCAACCGGCCGATAGTAGAAGTTCTTCATCGTCTTGAGCTCTGGCCCGAGATGATGGTCGCGATAGTCCGCCCACCCTCGGTTGATCCCCGCACCCTCGACGACCGTCAGGCTGTCGCCGGCGTACAGCGTATCCAACGCCGCCAGGTCACCTCGCTCCGCCGCCGCGAATACTCCCCGTAGCACGGCCGTTGCCCGCGCGACGTCGTCCGGTTGCCACGGGCGCGCCGCACGCGCGGGAGGATGCACCGCCGAAGCCGCCGAAGCCGCCGAGGCCACCGGCACCGCCGGGTGAAGCGCTACGGGACTCGGTACCGACGCCGATGCTGTGAGAAGGACCGCAGTGATGAAGAGTGACGTTGACATGGGCCGGAAGATGCGAGGACAATGGTGACGACCGCGACGGTGGGTGCGGCACCCCCCAACGCGCGTTATGCAGAGAATTCCGTTACTACGCCCGTCGGCGTCGGGATGACCAATGCACCGCCCGGATCTGCCACCCTGATGCTGACTGTGACAACACCATCAACTCCACCATGTCAGATCCCTGTGGATTCGCCGTATTGCCAGGCGTGAACGTCGTCGCCACGAGATAGGCTGCCGTTCCGACGACCGTCACCTGCGTGATCGTTCGCTTGCCGCTCGCGCTCTTCGACGCTTTCATGTCGGCACCCAGATGATGACCCAGATAGTCTGCGCGCGACTGCGCGACGCCGGATTCGAGCACGACCACATCGTTCGCCAAGTACGACGTGGCTTTCACCGAATCTCCATCGGCAAGCGCACCATGAAAACCCGACACGGCGGCGACTACGGCCGCAGAATCCGTGCGCGACGGCTGTCCGTGGACTGATCGCACAGGGGCGCAAAGGAGAAGCGTGAAGGCTACCACCACGAACCGTGATACGGAGGAGTGATTTTTCATCGAAGGGTCTCAGTGGTGTTTGTGGGAGGAAGGCATTGCGTTTGGTGGTGCGCCGGGAATCACCCCGTCGCGCTTCAACTCTGCTTCCGTGGCCTCACTCGACACGGTGCCCGGAGGATTCACATACCACCCGGGATCACCGCCTGTCGGCAGCTTCTCGCGGATTTTGAGAATGGTGAACAGTCCACCCATGTCGATGCGCCCGTGCGGGCCAGAGCCGCCACTCATGGAAATGGACGATTGCGGAATAGGCATGCCCATCGCCCCCATGTCGCTCATGCCCGTACTCCCCATGGCCATATAGCTCGGCAGCAACGGCGCGACCGCCGCATTCACCGCCTCCTCGCTCACGCCAATCATGTTGGTGCCGCTATGACCCATCTGGTTCATGACATGGTGGGTCATGTGACAGTGCATGGCCCAATCGCCAGGATTGTCGGCCACAAACTCCACGGTTCGCGTCGTGCCGACGGGCACGAGTACGGTAGCCTCCGGCCACTGCCCGTCGGGCGCGATGTCGCCGCCATCGGTGGCGACCACACGCCAACGAAGTCCGTGCACATGAATGGGATGATGACTCATGGCGCTCAGATTGCCAAACCGGATGCGAATCCGTTCGCCCAACTGCATCTGCAACGGCTCGGTATCCGGAAACACCTTGCCGTTGAAGGTGAACAGATTGAACTCCACCATTTCGTTGGGATCAGGTCTGGTGCTGCCAATGCGCACCAGCCATTCGGCAGCCAAGAGCACGAAATCCCGGTCGGGCCGCCGGGTCGCGTTACGCGGGTGTACGAC
>JBBQAK010000266.1:0-5609 GCA_038316215.1 Gemmatimonadales bacterium
GATCGTTGACGCCGGTCATCAGCAGGGTGGGCGTCTTCACGTTGCCGACATACATCAGCGGCGAACGACGCAGATGCTCCGACGGATCGTCCCACGGATACTTCGCGAAGTTGTAATACCAGCTCGATCCATCGGTGGTGCCGACGAAGCTGAGCCAATTGATCACCGGGCACATGGACGCCGCCGCGGCGAAGCGGTCGGTATGGCCGACGGCCCACGCGGTCAGCACGCCTCCACCCGAACAGCCGAACACGTAAAGCCGGTTGCTGTCCACGAAGCCGCGGTTGATCACGGTGTCCACGCCGGCCATGAGGTCGTTGTAGTCCTTGTCGGGATACGCGTTCTTGATCGCGTTCCCGAACGCCGAGCCGTAACCGGTGGAGCCACGCGGATTCGTGTACAACATGACGAACCCGTTCGACGCGTGATCCTGCCGAGAGAAGTTGAAGCCCACGTTGTACATCGAGTGCGGGCCACCGTGAATCTCGAGCATGAGCGGGTACTTCTTCGTTGCATCGAAGTCGGCGGGCTTCACGATCCAGCCTTGAATGCGCTGGCCGTCAACCGACGTGTACCACACCTCTTCCGTCGTCGCGAGTTTCTTGCCGGCGAGCACGTCGCCGTTAACGTCGGTGAGCTGCCGGATCGCGGGCGTGCGTACATCGAACGCCACAATGTCGTTGGGCTTCGTGGGCGAGGTCGCCACACCGACCGCCATGAAATTCTTGTTGATATCGCTTACGGTGAGCACGTGCGCACCCTTCGTGACCTGACGGATATCGCCCGTGATCGACACGAAGTACAGGTTACGCGACCCTTCGTTCTCCACGTTGAAGTACACGCCGCTGGCATCGGGCGCCCACATCATGCCGCTCGGCGAACGATCCAGCTTCTCCGTGAGCGCGCGCGCGTTCCGGCCGTCGGCATCCATCACGTACATCGTGGCGTCCTTCCACGTGGCATCGGTGCTGTCGTAGCCCGTGTATGCGATAAAGCGGCCATCGGGCGACGGCACCGGCGAGTTGTCCGGACCGTTGCGCGACGTGAGCGCCGAGATCGCACCGGTGGCGACGTCCACTTTGTAGATGTCGCTTTGCCGCCACGCGTATTCGGCATCGGCCGTGCGCAGCGACGTGAACACGAAGCTCTTGCCATCGGGCATCCACGTCGTGCCGTTGGCCGCCCAATCACCGCTCGTGACCTGCCTCGGCGTGCCACCATCGGCGGGCACGGTAAACAGCTGACGCAATCCGTCTTCCAGGAAGCCCTGCCGATCAGCGCGGTACTTCACTTTCGTGACGACCCGCGGTGGCTCGGTCCACTTGGCGCCACGTGGCGGTGTCGGCATGGCAATGCGCCACGAGTCCGTGCCGCGCACCAGCATGCCGAAGCCGATCGTCTTGCCGTCGGGCGACCACTCGACATCGGAGGGTGCTTCCGTGAGTCGGGTGATCTGCGTCGTGGCGCCTTCGGCATCCATGTAGCGCACCCAGATCTGCGCGCCGCCAGGTTCACCGGGCGCGACGTACGAAATCCGTGACCCATCCGACGACCACTTCGCATCGGCCCCCTTCACGAGGAAGCGGTTCTTCGTGCCGTCCGCGTTCATGATCCACACGGAGGATTCACGCTTGTCGTTCAGCTGATCGATCCATGTGCGCGTGTAGATGATCTGCCGACCGTCGGGCGACATGCTCGGTGCGGCCACGTCTTCCCAGTTGAAGTAATCGGCGATGGTCAGTCGATCCTTCGGTAACGGGGTCTGCGCCGACACGTGCGCGGGCAGAAGCACCGCGAAACAAAGTGGCGCCGCCAACAGCACGGCGCGCGTACAGCGGGTAATCACTGCGGACATGAGTTCCTCCCTTGGGGCAGCTCGAAAACAAAAACGCCCCCAATGCTGGGGGCGGATCGGCGGCTTGGCAACAAGGAAACGGCGTTAGCGCGTCACCGAGTCGGCGAACGCGAGCAGCGAGTCGCGCATATTGGCGCCTGTTCCGTCGACCAGACGGCGTACGCCCTTCCACTGGCGAATGAGCGGTGAGCGCGTCGTGATCCGGGTTTCGATCACGCGGCGCTGCGACGTGCTCGCGTGCACCATGCGCCCTTCGCCCACGTAGATGCCGATGTGGGAGATGCGCTTTCCGCTGCCGAAGGTGAGCAGGTCGCCGGGCTTGAGCGCGGCGAGATCTCTGGGCACTTCCTGACCGACCGTTGCCTGCTTCTGCGCGGTGCGGGGGAGGATCACGTCGAGCGCGCCCATCACGTACTTGACGAGGCCGCTGCAGTCGAGTGCAAGGTTGGGCTTCGTGCCGCCGAGCTTGTAGCGGGTGCCGATCTGTCCACGCGCCTTCGCGACGATGGAGTCACGGAGACTCTGCGCTGAAGCGCTCCAGGCGGCAAACGGCTTCCGGGACTCGAGCTTCTCGACCGACTGTCCTTCGGCACGCGGTGCGATCGCGACAAGCGCGGCGCACAGGCTGAGCGAAAGAAGTTGGCGCGAGGGTGAGATCACGAGAGGCGGTGCTCGAGGGTCGAGGTCGGTCCGGAGCGAGGAACCTAGCCCATCCATGACCGTCACGCTACCGGTCTTTATCACAGTGCGGGAAACCTTCGGTTCGCCCCCGGCCCCCGGCTGTCGCCGTCACCCGGCGACCGGTCCCAGCTAGCGAATCCCGAGCGCCTTGTGCGTCTGGACGGAGAGCCGCCACTGCGGGTGTGCCAAGCAGTAGGCCAGGGCTGCCGCGGTGTTCTCCGCCGCCTGCGGTCCGTCCATCGGCTGCAGCAGAAAATGACGAAAGTCGAGTCCCTCGAAGCGGTCCGGCAGGGCCGTGGGTTGTGGGTACACCAGCTTGAGTTCGTCGCCCGAGGTCAGCGCCAGCGGCGCCTGTGCCTTCGGGCTGACGCAGATCCAGTCCAGCCCCATCGGCGGCAGCTGGGTCCCGTTGGTCTCCACGGCGATCTCGAAGCCCTCGGCGTGCAGCGCGGCAACCGCCTCGCTGTCGAGTTGCAGCAGCGGCTCGCCACCGGTGCAGACCACGAATGGGCGCACGTGGGCGGGCGCGTCGGCCGGCCAGCGACGCTTCACAAACGCCGCCAGGTCGGCGGCCGTGGCGAACTTGCCACCGTCGGGCCCCACTCCTACAAAGTCCGTGTCACAGAAGGTGCAGACGGCCGTGGCCCGATCGGCCTCGCGCCCCGTCCACAGATTGCAGCCCGAAAAGCGGCAAAAGACCGCGGCGCGCCCCGCCTGCACACCCTCGCCTTGCAGCGTGTAAAAGCACTCGCGAACCGTGTACGCCATGACTCAGGCTCCCGCGGCGTACGCGATCGGATCGGCCGATCCCGCTTCGGCGAACCCACGCAAGCGGAGTTGGCAGGTGTCGCAGTGACCGCAGGCCGTGCCGTCGGGAGCCGGGTCGTAACAGCTGGTGGTGATCGAATAGTCCACGCCAAGCGCTCGGCCAAGACGAACGATGTCTGCCTTGCTGAGGTGCTGCAACGGCGCGTGGATCGTGAGCCGTTGCGTACCTTCCACGCCGGCCCGCGTGGCCAGATTCGCCATCTGCTCGAACGCCGCGATGTATTCCGGACGGCAGTCGGGATAGCCCGAGTAGTCGAGCGCATTCACCCCGATGAAAATGGCCTGCGCATTCAGCGTCTCCGCCCAGGCGAGCGCAAACGACAGAAAGATCGTATTCCGCGCCGGGACGTAGGTCACCGGGATCTCGTCGCTCGGATGCTCGACGTCGCGGTCCTTGGGCACCGCCACATCAGCCGTGAGGGCGGAGCCGCCCCACTGCCGCAAATCGATGTCGACCACCACGTGCTTTGCGACCGCATGCGCGGCCGCCACTCGGCGCGCCGCGTCGATCTCGACGGAATGGCGCTGCCCGTACCGGAACGTCATGGCGTACGGCGTGAACCCGTCACGGCGCGCCACGGCGAGGACGGTGGTGGAATCGAGGCCGCCCGAGAGCAGAACGACGGCGGGACGTGGAATCGAGGTGGCGTCAGGCGACGCGGACGGGGTCGAGAGGGCAGACATCTTTGCAAGATAGCCGATTAGCTTGTCGCGATGATCGATCTGCTTTCTGATCCACAGGCGTGGATATCGCTGCTGACGCTGTCGGTGCTCGAGGTCGTCCTCGGTATCGACAACATCATCTTCATCTCGATCCTCGCCGGCAAACTGCCCCCGGCCGAACAGCCGAAGGCCCGCCGACTCGGGCTCATGGGCGCCTTTGTGTCGCGCGTGCTGCTCTTGCTGTCGATCACCTGGGTCATGCGACTGACCGAGCCGTTCGTCACGCTGCTCGGTCGCGCCGTATCGGGACGTGACCTGATCCTGATCGTCGGTGGCCTGTTCCTGATCGGCAAGGCCACGTTGGAGATCCACAGCAAGCTCGAAGGGCCCGAGGAGTCGGCGACCACCGCGAAGGGTGGACGCTCGCTGTGGACCACGGTGGCCCAGATCGCCGTGCTCGATATCATCTTCTCGCTCGACTCCGTGATCACCGCCGTCGGCATGGCGGACAGCGTCGTCATCATGATCGCGGCAAACGTCTTCGCACTCGGGGTGATGCTGTTCGCCGCGTCGCCGATCAGCGATTTCGTGGAGAGGCACCCTACCGTGAAGATGCTGGCGCTGTCGTTCCTCGTGCTGATCGGCACGAACCTCGTCGCCGAAGGACTGGGTCAGCACATCTCGAAGGGCTACACCTACATGGCGATGGCCTTCTCGGTCATCGTGGAGATGCTGAACATCCGCGTCCGCGCGCGATCCGACGTCGTGAAACTGCGTGGCGTGCCGGAGGATCCCGCGGCGGAGTAAACACCGACCTCGCCTGTCGGTCGGCTGGTACAGACGAGCGTCCTCTTTTGGGGACGCTCGTGGCGTATCGGATGCGTAGTGTGGTGCTGGGCGCGGCAGGTAAGTCACTGTTTTTCAATGCATTGGCCTCGTATGTCGGGCCGAGGATGGCCGGTGGCGCGAGCGGTCCGCGACATGCACTGAGAGGGTTCGTCACCTTCTGGAGATCCACTATGTCGAATTCTGTCCGCACGGCTTCGCTCTCACGCGCCTCGTCGGCCTCGGTCTCTCGCACGCTGGCCGTTGTCGTCGCGTCGTCCTTGCTGGCTACAGTCCTCGTGGCACACACCGCGAGGGCGCAGACCGGGGCCGGGGCCACACTCACACCCTACGCCGGCTACCTGATCACGGGCAATTGGTACGACGGCCCGATCGGCACCAGTCTTTCGACGACGAACGCTCCGATGGTTGGCGGACAGGCCAGCATTCCGCTCACCAAGGGCATCGCGCTCGTGGGCAACGTGGCCTACGCGTCGGGTGACCTACGCATAGGGTTACCGCTGCTCGGCGGTGTCAACGTCGGGACGGTGAAAACCTGGCTGTACGACGCCGGGCTCGAGCTTGGCGGGCTGCCTGGCAAGAAGACCGGTATCGCCCCGTTCGTGCAGGTCGGTATTGGTGGATTGACCAACGACATCAAGAATTCCCTGTTCAATGTCCGTGCCTCGAACATTGCGTACACGGGCGGGGTAGGTCTTGATGTCGGCCTGACCGAAAGCTTTGCACTTCGTGTGCA
>JBBQAK010000368.1:0-4122 GCA_038316215.1 Gemmatimonadales bacterium
GCTGCAAGCCCGAGGGCCAGAGCGCCCAGCAGCGCGACGGAAGCCATCCGCCGCGGGCGGAACGTGCCAACCATGCCGGTTCCTGAGAGAATGGATGGACTCATGAGCGCGCGGTCGCGCGCGACCTTGGAGTGCCGATCGTGTGATCGCATGGCGAATGCTAAACCGAGGTTTCCGGCTGCCGCAAGCAAATCGGAACATCATGTCCACACTTGGCTGAATTTTGCGATTTTTAGTAACTGTCTTTCGGTATTTTTGATGGTTTTGCGGTCCGAATTCAGTCCGATCTAAGCGGGCCAGACGCCCACCCGAGCACGCCGCACCCGCGCGCGGGCGCGTTGCCGCGAAACCCGTTTCCGCACCAGACCGCAGATCGTCCATTGCTCGTGATCCAGAACCGATTTGCCATCCCGGCGCGCGCCGCCGCCCTCGCGCTGCCCCTCCTGCTCTCGTTGGCCGCCTGCCGCGCCTCGGACAGCCCCAAAACGAGCAGCGACGGCACGATCCTGATCGGCGTTGGTGCCATCCCCGGAAGCCCAGGGTACGATGGCGTCGTCCGCGGTGTCGAATTGGCCGTCGAGCGCCTCAATGCGAGCTCCGCCCTCCGCTTTCGCAGTCGCCCCCCCAAGCTCGGCTCAGCCGGCGCCGTCCAAGTCGCCCAGCAACTCAGCGCCGACCCCGGCGTCATCGCCGTCGTCGGTCATCCCGAAAGCGGGAACACCATTGAAGCGATCCCCGTGTACGCTGACGCCGAGCACTCCGGCGCCAACGGCGTCGTCGCTATCTCGCCTACCGCATCGTCGCCGCAACTCAGTGGCGTGAGCCCGTGGTTCTTCCGCGTGGCCCCGAGCGACAACGACGCCGCGCGCGTGACCGCGCAGTGGGCGCTCGATTCCCTCGGCGCGAAGCGCGCCGCGATCGTCTATCGCAACGACCCCTATGGGCGCGACTGGGCCAGCACCTTCGCGCAGGCGTTTACCCGGAACGGCGCCACCATCATGGCGCGCGAGCCGTACCTGACCGGCGTCACCGAGTGGGATGCCTACGCGCAACTGCTCGCCACGATGCGCCCCGACGTCGTGCTCTTCCCGGGTGACGCGAGTGATGCGCTCGCCTTCATCCGCGCCCTGAAGGCGCACGGGGTCACCGCTCCCTTTATCGGCGGCGACGGTGCTGAGCAGATCAACCAGCACGCCGACGCCATCGGCGCGCGCTACGTCGCGTTCTTCCGCGCCGATCGCGCCACCAGCCCCGAAGCGCTCTGGTTCCTGTCGCGCTTTCGCGAACGCTTCAAGCAAGACCCCGACATGTTCTCCGCGCTCTCCTACGACGCGGCGATTGTCATGGGACGCACGATCATCAATGGGGCACGCACGCGAGCGGCCCTGCGCATCGCCCTCGAGAAAATCGGTAACGGCGCCCCGTCGGTTGACGGCGTGGCCGGACGCATCGCGTTCGAACGCAATCACGACATCAAGGGGCGGAGCGTCGTCATCGTGCGCGTGGACCGCGTGCGCGGAAATGCCGCCGCGGCGGCCGACACCACCGACTCGCCCGATGGAGGAGCCGACTGATGGCCGTCATTCGACTCACCACCATCCGCGTCCGTCTGATCGCGGGCTTCGGTACGTCCATCGGCCTCCTGCTCGTGGCCGGCCTGCTGGGCTGGTATGGCCTCAAGCGCAGCAACACCGAAGCGGAAGCGACCGTGCGCGCACTTGCCGATCGCTCTGAGTTTACCGAACAGGCCACCACCACCGTGTTGCGCGAACTGGTCGCCGGCCTACGGTATCTCACGAGTCGTTCCCCGGAAGACGAAGCCCAGTATACGACGCTCGTGACCGAAGCCGAAAAGCTCCGTCGTGATGCACTGAATCAAGGCATTCTGCGCGCCGACGAGCGCGAGCGCCTCGAGGCGATCGGCACGCTACGGGCCGCCATGGAGGTCCGCATCGCGGTCACGCACGCGTGGCAGGTGGCCGGCAATGAAGCCAACGCGCAGCGCGTGCTGCAGCAGACAAGTCGCGATATGCAGGCCATCGAGACGGAGTTGCAGGCGCTCCGACGTGCCGCCCGGAGCGGCGCCGAAGACTCGATGGATCGCATGCGAGATGGTCTCTGGCGCGCCGAGCTCCTGCTCGCCCTTGTCGTCGCCACCGCATTCGGTGTCGCAGCCTTCTTCGGGCTCTCCACGGCGCGCGCCGTGACCGATCCGCTGGTGCGACTGCGCGATGAGATGATGGCGATCGGCGCCGGTGATCTGCGGGACCCCACCGTCGACCTCCGCTTGTCGGGCGTGGCGCGCGAGTACGCGGAGCTGATCGACGCGATGCAACAGGCGCGCGAGCGGCTCCGTCGGCTGTTGTCCCGCGTACAGGAGGAGGCCGATCAGGTCACCCTCGCTGCCGGAGAGCTCAGCGCGTCGGCGTCGTCCGCAGCCGCGTCGTCGCAGCACGTCACGACGGCCGTCATGGATATTTCACATGGCGCCACGGTACAGTTGAGCGCGCTCAACCATGCCAGCCTCACCGTGAAGGAGCTGGCAGAAGTCGGCGCCACGATCGGCGAAGCGGCGGAAGAAACCGATCGAGTGGGACGCGAGATCCGCGGCACGACCAACAACACGCGCGACCAGGTGCAGCTGGCGATCGATACGTTGCTTGGTGCCCGCGAAGTGGTGATCGCGTCGCGCGCCGAAATGGTCTCGCTGAAGGACGCGACCAGTGTCATCGACGACTTCGTCAGCGTCATCTCTGAGATCGCAACGCAAACCAACCTGCTCGCCCTCAACGCCGCGATCGAAGCGGCACGTGCCGGCAGTGCCGGTCGTGGGTTTGCCGTGGTCGCGCAGGAAGTACGCGCATTGGCCGAGCAGAGCGCGAACGCGGCCAACGAAGTTACCGAGAACGTGAAGCGCATCCGGACGCGCATTGCGAGTGCGTCGAGCGCTGTCGACTCGGGCGCGACCCGCCTGAAAGACGTGGAGACGGTGGCCGAGGGCGTCGGCGAGGCGCTATCGCGCATCGAACACGCCGTCACGCAGGTCGAAGGCGCCGCGTCGCGCGTGTCCACGGCGGTCAATGCGAACCGTCAGTCGCTCGGCGCTGTCCAGAAGTCGCTCACCAGCTCCCGCGATACCGCCGAAGGACACGCGGCGGCAGCGGAACAGGTGGCGGCCAGCACCGAACAGACATCCGCCTCCGCGCAGGAAGTGTCTGCCACGGCCGAGATGCTGCAGACGGCGTCACTTCGCGTACGCGGGTTGATCGGCGAATTCAGAACCTGAGACAACGCCCGATACCGCACTCGAGCGCGAACACGCGCACGTGGCCTCAGGCCGAGGCCGGAAGCTCCGTGACCATGACGCCACGCTCGGCGAGCAACGCAAAATAGCGTTCGGCGGGAATGCACTCGTCGGGCGTGTGCACGCCGGCAGCAATCGCGCCGCTGGCCTGCAGCTGCCCCGTGATCGACAGCGTGTAACCCGTCGTGCGCATCATCGCGGAAATCCCGTGCTCCGCATCCGAGCGATCGAGCACTTCCCACGACCGCGTGGCTGTGACGCCGTTCGTCGTGCCACGCACCACCACGCGCAGCGCCACGAGATCGGGCTTGCCCTTCCGCAGTTTTTCGCCCGCCACGCGCACGAACACATCCCGCGGTACGACCTGCTGTCCCTTTACGTCCACGGCGGCGTTGCCAAGCAGCCCCAGATCGCGAATCGCGGCCATGATGCGCGCATGCCCCGGATAGCGCAGCGTCTTGTATTCCATGGTCGGAATGACGCCGGCATAGCGGTACACCATCGTGGAGAGACCACCGGCCGTGTGAAAGGCCTCGAGCTCACCCACCGGCTCGGCGAACCGCACCGACTCGAGTTCGGAGAGCGCCGTCACATGCGCGGGTTGCCCGTTCCGCACGACCAGCGATTCGGTGGTGTAGTAGTCCACCATGCCTTCGATGCTGTAAGCGATCTGGTAGCCGAGGGGCGGCTCCGGCGTCTGCGGGAGGCCACCCACGAATAACTTCACGCTTTCTACGGTGTCGAATTGATCGATCCCGTGCTGGGCGATCACGTTGACCATACCTGGGGCGAGACCTGTGTCGGGGATCACACTGATC
>JBBQAK010000086.1:0-11581 GCA_038316215.1 Gemmatimonadales bacterium
GGGCTGGCGTCGAGCACCACGCGCATCGCGCGTCGTCCGTGGCGCGATGGCCTCGAGTTGATCGACGTCGAGGTTCCGCTGGCGGGCGGCGCGAGCTTTCGGCTCACGCGTCTCGTGGAGCGGGCACCGTGATGCGCCAGCGCGAAGGATTCACCCTGCTGGAAGTGATCGTGGCGATCACGGTGACGGGCCTCGCGCTCACGACGGCGGGGATGGCGCTGACGGCCGCGCGCAACACCGCCGCGCGCATTCAGACGCACGAAGCACGCACGGAAGCCGACAGTCGTGTTCGGGCGCTGCTCACCGACATGCTTCGCCATGCACCGGCGGCCGAGCAGGTCGACGAGCCGTTGCTGGTCGTCGAGCGCTCGGGCGGTACGCCGGTGCTGCGTTTCCTCTCGAATGGCGTCCGCGAGCCCTATGGCACCGGCGGGACCTGGCGGGTGGAGGTCGCCCTCCGCGACTCGGTGCTCGAGGTGCGCGCGACGCCGAGCGGTCGTACCCGCGGGGCGTCGCCCCTGACCGCCACCCTCTCCCCGGTGAGCCGCTTCGAGGTGCGCGTGTTGGAGCACGCGTCGGCGCTCGACTCGCCCACGTGGCGCGCCGATTGGCCGATTGCGCAGGACCGACCCCGCGCGATCGAACTCACGTGGCAGCTTCCATCGAACGACGCGCCGTTGCCGCTGCGCGTGGTGCTCGCGCCCTTGGAGCGGCCGCGCTCATGACCACGACCCATCGTCGGCGCGACCACGGCAGACCGAGGCGCGGCGCGGCACTGGTCGTCGCGCTGGTGACGATCGCGGTGCTCGCGAGCGTCACGGCGATCGCGAGCAGCCGCGCGCGGCAGGCGGCGGCGGTGGTGGACAACCGACGTTCGCAAGTCACGGCCCGGGCAATGGCCGAAAGTGGCGTGCTGGCGGCTCGGGCTCGCATCGAATCGGCGTTGCGCGACGCGGGTTCAGAGTCGGGCCCCGACTCGGCGCGCGTCCACCGCGTATTCGATGCGCTCACCAATGGGAACGGAGCGCTGGCGCAGGACACGATCAGCGAGGGTGCCTTCGCGACAACCGTGGTCGACATCAGCGCGCGGCTCGACGTGAACACGGCTGGTGCCGAAGGTTTGCAGCAGCTGTTGGCGACCGTGGCACCACCCGACGACGCGCGACGGTTGGCGCAGTCGATCGAAGACCGCGTCCGCGGCGATACGTCACGCGTCATGCAACCATTTACGTCGCTCGACGAGTTGCTCACCGTGCCCGGCATGCAAGCGGCATGGCTGGATGCCATCGCGGCCGACCTCACCGTCGATGGCGACGGTCGCGTGAACCGGCGTGCGGCGTCGCGCCGGGTGCTGGCGGCGGCCACTGGCACGCTGGTGGATCGGCCGTCGCGACTGTTACTCATCTCGCGGGGCTGGCGGCTCGGGCACCTCCTCACCCGGGAAATTCAGGCGGTGTTCGCGGTGAACGGCACGGAGCTGCGGCTCGTGCGGTGGCGGGAGCAGGATCGATGAGCCGCCCACTGTGTCTGTTGCTGGAATCGGACGTGGTGTACGCGCTGGCCCGGGAGGGCGACGGCGGCGCGGCGCGCGTGGCATGGCATCCCGAGGCACCGGTGCCCATGGTAGACGCGCTCCGGGCCGCATTTGGCGCGCCAACGGCACTGGTGGTGATCGTTGGACTCGCGTTTCTCGAGATCGCGGAGCCCTCACTACCACCGGTACCGAACGACGTCCGCGTACGTATGCTGCAGCGCGACAGCGACCGCTTTTTCGCGTTGCGCGAGCCCGCCGCGGTGGCCACCGACGGCAGCGTTGCCTTTGCGATGCCGAGCGCGTTGCTGGCGTCGTGGCTGGCGGCGCTGTCGGCGTGGAGTCCAGTACGAGCGGTGGTAACGGTGGGCGAAGCCGCCGCGCTTGCCGGACACGACGGTCGATGGATGGTGCCTGCCGGTCCGGGTTCTATCGGACATCTCACGATTCGCGACGGACGAGTGCACGAGGCCCGACGTGCGCGCGGCAGCGTTGCGGATACCGAGCGCACGCTGGCGATCACCGCAATCGCGGCCGGCGCTTGGCGGGCGTCGGCGGGCGCGCTGGACGTGCAGCTGCTCGACGCCACGATGCGTACGCGCGTTCAGCGGCAGCGCCGCCGGCGCTGGTGGCAATCGACCGCGTTCGCGGCGGCTGCGCTGATGCTCTTGGCGTGGAGTGTGGATCGCTGGCGTGAACGGCAGCTGGTCGCCTTGCAGCGTGAAGCCCAGACGCTGGAGCTGGCGACCGCGGACGCCCGCGCTGCGCAGGAACGTTTGGTGCGCGCAGAGAGCGAGCAGTCCGCGATCGCCGACGCCGATCGTCGCGCCGTGCTGCCTGGTGCGCCACCGGCCGTGCTGGCACGACTCGGTGCGCTGCTCCCCCGTGACGCGTTTATTCAGCGACTCGAGTGGAACGGCAGCGAGTGGCGAATCGACGGCAGCGCGAATGACGCCGCGGCATTGGTGCCACTGCTCGATGCCGACGCGCGGTTCGTCAGTGTGCGCGCGGCGGCTCCGAGCACGCGCTATCTCGAGAACGGGCGCTCACGCAGCTCGTTTTCGATCGTGTTCCAAGCCGCTGGCCAGCCGGCCGCGGCGCGAGGTGCTCGATGACGATCATGGGAGCACCGTCGAGGGAGCGTCGGGTCGTGCTGGGCGGCATGGCGGTGGTTGCCCTGTCGCTGCTGGTGACATATGGCGTGCTCCCCGCCGTCACGCGGTGGCGCGACCGTGAACGTCAGCTCGACCGCGTCCGCTCGCAGGTGTCGTACCTGAAGGGCATGCAACAATCCGCGAGCGCACTCGAATCGGCTGCGTCGTCCGCGGAAGTCCTGCTGGCCAGCGGGGCGCGTCGCGTGATTCATGCGCGGTCCAGCGCACTGGGCGCGAGCGCGCTGCAAACGTTGCTCCAGGGCGCGGCGGATGCGAGCGGTCTGGTGGTCGATCGGGTGGATGTCGGCCCCGACCTCACGAGCGAGGGCGACCTGACGGCCACCATCTCGGCGTATGGGGACATTCATGGACTCGCGGCCCTGCTCGCGGAGCTGGAGAGGGCCCCACGCATTACCGCGGTGGAGCGCCTCACGGTACAGATCAATTCGGCGTTGCGTGGCGCTCCCGACGTGCTGCGCGTTACGCTCGGTGTCCGTGCACCGATGGTGTTGGAATGAGCGTGATCCACGGATGGCGCGGGTACCGTGCGCTGGATGCCCTCGCGGTCGTCTGCGGGGTGCTGACCGTGGTCATCCTGGTCCTGCCGGCGTCCACGACCGTTGTGCCGGCCCAGATACGCCTGCCGAGCACGCGCGCGGTCGACGCGTTGGCCACGAACCGGACGTACGCAGCGGTCGATTCCGTGCAACGGGAGATCGTGCGTACCAACACGTTCAGCGCCAGTCGCAAGGAGCCGACCGCGCGCTTTGTGGCGCCAGGATCCGAGCCGGGATCCGAGCCGGTGCCGACGGTGTCGTCGGTGTTCGACGCGCGTGCTGGTGCGAGTACATTCGCTCCCGTGGAGATCGATGCCGGGCCGCGGCTTTTCGGGATCGTCTCGGTCAACGGCGCGCTTCGCGCGTTGTTGCAGGTGCGTTCAGCGCGTGAACCGCCACGTTTGCTTGGTGTGGGAGAATCGTCCGGCGGCGTGCGCGTGGTGCGCATTGCCGGTGATCGCGTCGTCATTTCAAGTTCTAGCGGGACGCGCACTCTGCGTCTGTCCCGCGTCGTTCCGGATTCTAGCGAGAATGAGCCGTGATCGTCCTACCGCTTCCACGAACCTGGCGCCTCACCGCGCTTGGCGTCCTGCTTGGCCCTGTGGCGATAGCGCTCAGCAGCCACGCGCTGCCCGCGCAAGCACCGGTTGTCACGTCGCGCACCAACACGCTCGATTTTGCCAACGCGCGACTTGCCGACGTGATCCGCACGTTGGCGACGATGTTGGGTCGGACGGTGCTGATGAGCGACGTACCGGATGTGCGCGTGACCTTCGCGACACCGGCACCACTCACCAGCGCGGAGCTCGAACGCATTCTCGAGTCGCTACTGGAGTCGCACGAGCTGATGCTGGTACCGAACGGCACGGTGGCGCAGGTGCTGCCTACCGCCAAAGCACCGGCCACCGGCTCGTTGCGCACCGGCTTTGCGTTTCCCGATCCACCGCCGCTCGGGTTAGTCACACAGCTGGTGCCGCTGCAATCGATTCGTGCCGACGAGGGGGCGGATGCGCTGCGCGCGCTGATGGGCAAAGGCGCGCGCATCGAAACGATTGCACGCTCGAATGCGCTGCTGATCACCGATCGTGGCGCGAACGTCGCGCGCTACCTCGAGCTGCTGCGCACGCTCGACGCCGCACCGGCGGGTGAGTCGGGACTTCGCACCTACGTCGTGAATCTCAAATACGCCTCCGCCGATGACTTGGCCGGTGCGCTGGGGCAATTGTACGGCGCGCAGGTCGCGAACACCGGTGGCGGTTCGCTGGCCGATCGTTCGCTCTCGCGTGCGCTCGATTCATTCCGAGCCCGCGAGGCGGAGACGTTCCGTACCCGGAATTCGGGCGGCATGAGTGGTGCCAACGCGATCACGCAGCAGAACACCGCCACGCAGGCGTCCACCCCGCGTGATTCCGCATCGGGCCTGCTGGTGGGACGCACGACCATCGTGGCGAACGCACCCACCAACGCGCTGGTGATCCGCACGGCACCGCCGAACTATCCGTTACTGCGCGAAACGATCGATGCGCTCGATACGCGCCCGTCGCAAGTACTGTTCGAAGTGACCGTGGCGGAGATTGCGCTGGGCCGCGGTTCGGAGTTTGGGGTGGACTGGTCGGCCGTGAATCGTGGTGGCGACGTGCAAGGGCAGTTCGGCAACCCCGAAATCCCCGATACCGGCTCCACCTCCGCTCTGCTGCGCTTGGTGCGTCTCGATGGCACGGGCGTGCGCGCGATGCTGCGCACGATCGCGTCCACCAGCGATGTGCGGGTGCTGTCCACACCGGAAATCATCGCCGCGAATAACCGGGAAGCATCGATTCTGGTGGGAAGCAAAGTGCCGTTCGTGGCGTCCACGCGCCTTGGCAACGACGTGTCGATCGATCGGGCGATTCAGTATCAGGATGTGGGCACGAAGCTGTCGATCATTCCCACGATCAACGACGACGGCTACATCTCGGTGCAACTGCTGCAGGAAGTGAGTTCGCTCACGTCGCAGACCGTGCTGGCAGCGCAGAGCGCCCCCGTGATTTCCACGCGCGAGGCGTCGACGCGCGCCATTCTGCGTGATGGGCAGACCGTGGTGATCGCCGGTCTGATCGGTGAAACGCGGCAAACGCAGGAACAGGGTATTCCGCTGCTCATGGACATTCCGTTCCTCGGCGCGCTGTTCAGGCGGCAGTCCACCACGCGTCAACGCACGGAACTCGCGATCTTCGTGACGCCGTATCTCGTGCGCTCGGACGCGGATGCCGATGCGATTCGTGAACGCGTGAAGAAGCGCTTGGAAGATCGTTCGCCGGGCGCGCTCGATGGCACGCCGCTCACCCGGAAGCCGCCCGCATGAGTGGCGATGCCCGTGATCTGCGGGCGGCGGCGGCCGGTGCACTGGCGGGGCGACTACCTGCCCGGTGGCTGGAGGAGCATGCCGTGTTGCCGCTCGACCTCGAGAGCGGCACGCTGCTGGTCGCGGCCGATGGCGTCATCGCCGCCGCCGTGCAGGATGCACTCGAGCGCGCCTTCGACGCCGACGTGCGCGTGGTGCCATACGGCGCCGGCGATATCCGTGCTGCGATTCTGTCGGCGCCGCGCGTGGCGCCGTCCGATGCAGTCAGCGCGATTGGCGGCGCCGATCTGCTTCGCGGCGAGCTCACCGAATCGCTCGATGACCTGCGGGCCCTCGCGTCGCGCGAACCGGTGATCCAAGTCGTGAATGCGATGCTGGCCGAAGCGTCGCGCGCCGGTGCCAGTGATGTCCATGTGGAATCGCGCCCCGATGGCTTGCGGGTGCGCATGCGGCTCGATGGTGTGTTGCGCGATGCGCAGCAACTGGGCGCTGAGTTCCGCACGGCCGTCATCTCGCGACTGAAGGTCCTGGCAGGCCTCGACATTGCCGAACGACGCCTGCCCCAGGACGGCCGCGCACGTGTGCGCGTGGGCGACCGTGAACTCGACCTGCGCATTGCTACGTTGCCCGCGTTGCACGGCGAGAGCGTGGTGTTACGATTGCTCGATGGCGGACACGCCGATCAGCCGTCGACGCTCGAAGCGTTGGGCCTGAGGGCCGACGTGCTCGCGCAGTGGCGTACCCTGTTGCAACGCGCGTCGGGCTTGGTGTTGGTGAGTGGTCCGACCGGCTCGGGGAAGACGACCACGCTATACGCGGCGCTGCGTGAACGCAGCACGCCCGGCGTGAAGGTGGTCACGGTGGAAGACCCGGTGGAGTACCGCCTCGACGGCGTCGTGCAGTTGCCCGTGAATGCACGCGCCGGCTTCGGCTTCCCCAACGCACTGCGAGCCATTCTTCGCCATGATCCCGACGTCATCCTTGTCGGCGAGATGCGCGACGCGGAGACGGCCGACATTGCGGTACAGGCCGCGCTGACCGGACATCTGGTATTGAGCACCGTGCATACCACAGATGCCACCGCGGCGCTGGCACGACTGCAGGAGATGGGCGTGCCTCCGTACCTGCTGAGTGCAACGTTGCAGGGTGTGCTGGCGCAGCGACTGGTCCGTCAGGTGTGTGCCCACTGCGGAACATGGCGCGCGCTCACCGAGCACGAGCGGGTGCGCACCGCCGAGTCACGCGCGCCGATCACCCAGCTGCGCGAGGGCATGGGGTGTGCGCTCTGCGCCGGCACCGGATTCCGCGGGCGGGTGGCGATCGCTGAACTGCTCGTGCTCGATGATGCGTTGCGCAGTGCGTTCACACAGGGTGCGTCGCTGGTCGAATTGCGGGCGATGGTGCGGGCGCGCGGCGTGCGGTCGCTACGCGATGACGGTTGGCGCTGTGTGGCCGCGGGTGATACCACGATTGACGAAGTGGTGCGCATGGTGAGCGAGGACGACGGCGCGTGAGTGACCGCTTGACGGCCTCGTCGGTGACGACACGATGGCGCTTTCAGGCGGCCGACGCCAACGGCGCAATGACGCGCGGTGAGGTTGATGCGGCGACCGCAGACGCCGCAGTCGACCTGTTGCGACGACGTTCGCTGTGGGTGGTCGAGCTCGAACCCACGGGCACGACGACGGCGTCGGCGACAACGTCCGCGACAACGTCGGCGACGGCCGCGACCTCGGCGTCGCCCACGCGATTTTTAGATCGGCTGGCGCGCCGTACGACCGATGGCGACGAGGCATTGGCGATCCTGACGCGGTCGGTCGCTACCCTGCTGGAAGCGGGTGTGCCACTCGAGCGCGCCCTTGCCTTCGCCGCCTCGGGGGAGACCGACCCGCGCTGGCAACGGACCTTTAGCGAGCTCCAGCAGGCGGTGACACGTGGCGAGTCGCTCTCCGTGGCGGCGGGCCGCGTCGAGGCGCTTCCGCGAGCCTATGCCCCGCTGTTGGCCGCCGCCGAGGTATCCGGGAGCATGGCGGACACGTTCGCCCGGCTGGCCGACGATCTCGAGCAACGGAGCCAGCTCCGCGCCCGAGTGCGCGCCGCGCTGGTCTACCCGACACTGCTGGCCATTGCGTCGACGGTGGGCACGCTGGTGATTCTGGTGGTCGTCGTACCGCGTTTCGCCGATCTGATCGCCGGTGCCGGCGGTAGGGTGCCGGCCAGCACCCAGTTGCTTATCGGCCTCAGCGCCCTGCTCTCCCGTTTCGGGTGGGTACTGGCCGTCGCGGTCGTGCTGGCCGGTGCCGCCGTGCGCCAGTCGCTGCAGGATGGGTCGCGGCGCCGGCGCTGGCACGCGGCGCGCCTGCGCTGGCCGCTGGTCGGTCGCTTTGAACGTGAGCAAGCCGCCGCCGGCTACCTCAGCACCCTCGCGGTGGCCCTCGAGTCGGGTGTGCCGCTCCTGCGCGCGATGTCCCTGGCGCGAGGGACGGTGGGTAACGACGAGATCGTCGAACGGCTGGCCGGTGCTGAAGTGGTCGTACGCGACGGCGGATCGGTGTCGCAGGCACTGTCCGGGTCCTTGACCCCACTCGCCACGCGACTGCTCGAAGCCGGCGAACAGGGCGGCGCGCTGGCCCCGTTGGCCCGTCGCGCGGCGACGGCGGCAAGCGACCAGGTCCAGCGCGTCATCACGGGCGCCGTCGCACTGATCGAGCCCGTGATGATCCTCGGCTTCGGCGGCGTGGTTGGTTTCGTGGCGTTGGCGCTGCTCCAAGCGATCTACGGGATTAACGCCAGCAGCTTTTAATCGTCTAAAAGGCAGTCCAATCGTCACCGCTTGGGCCAGACGTCACACAGTGGTTGCATTCGGTACCTACGGGGTGCGGTCTTAGCGGGATTCTTCGTTGACAGCGGGTTAGCCGGTCCCGAGCATTGACCTACGTGCATGTACGCGGCTCCATAGCAGGTTCTCACCAGTCGCCCTTTCCGCAGACCGACATGTCGACGAACGACGCTCTACATCCGGAACCAGTGACCGAGACCGCGACCACTGACGACAGCCGTCCGAGTCGTCGGCGCTTCTTCACGCTCGGCGCGTCGGCGGCAGTAGGACTCGCCGCCGCGCAGACGCTCGAGGCACAGCGCCCAACGAGTCGAGGTAGCAGTCCCTTTCCGAACGGGCAGACGGCGAGCAACGCCGCCGATCCGTCGGCAACGTGGAGCGATCCCGTGCTACGCCTCGTCCGTCGCATTACGATGGGCATGAATCCTGAGGAAGTCGCGCTCGCCCGTCGCCTGGGGTACGCCGGTTATCTCGACTACCAGCTTCGCGCCGCCGACATTGACGACAGCGCGATCGAGGCGATCGTTGCCGCGCGCCTGCCGATGACGCAGATGGCACCGGCGACGCTGGCCACGCAGGATGGCAATGAAGTCGCCAATCAGCTCGCCGACGCCACGTGGTATCGTGCGGCGTTCGCCAAGGCGCAGCTGCGCGAACGTATGGTGGAGTTCTGGACCGACCATTTCACGATCAGCCTGAACAAGGTCGGTTATCTGAAGTTGGTCGATGATCGCGATGTGATCCGTCCGAACGCGATGGGCACGTTTCCCGAGCTGTTGCGCGCCACTGCGCAGAGCGGCGCGATGCTCGTGTATCTCGACCAGAATCGCAGCCGCACGCCGACGCCGAATCAGAACTACGCGCGCGAGGTCATGGAGTTGCATACGCTGGGCGTGGACAACGGATACACCCAGACAGACGTCGCGGAACTCTCGCGCATCCTGACGGGGTGGACGACAACCGGTCCGGGGACGTTCTCGTTCAATCGCAACTTCCACGATCGCAACGCGAAGATGTTTCTTGGCCGTTCGTTCCCGGCCATGCTCGCCACGGCGACGGACGTGCAAATGAAAGCCGAGGGTGACACCGCAATTCAGATGCTCATCGAGCATCCGAGCACGGCCGCCTACCTCTCGCTCAAGATGGCGCGCTGGTTGCTGGCGTACGAGCCGCCACAAGCGGTCGTCAATGCCACGGCCGCGACGTATCTCTCGACAGGCGGCGACATCAAGGCCATGATCCGCACGATTCTGTCGGGCAAGAACCTGATCACGGCACCGGCCAAGTACAAGCGACCGTTTCACCTCGGTGTGTCGGCGCTGCGCGGCATGGGTGCGACGATCAACAACATCCGATCGGCTCGTCAGCGCGCCGACCAGATGGGGATGCCGGTCTTTCAGTGGGAACAGCCCAACGGTTATCCCGATCGCGTGGATTGGTGGAGTGGACTCGTAATCACGCGGTGGTCGTACATGCAATATCTCTCTGCGCAAACCAGCGCGACGAACACGCGCGTGGATTCAGCGCCGTTCCGCGTGCCCGACACCGCCGATGGGGTCGTGGCGCAGATCGCCGCCCGCATGTTCGGCGGCGAGCTGCCGCCGGCGCTCCGCACGGGGCTGCTTACGTATCTGCGCGGCGGTACCTACAGCGATACACGGGTGCGTGAAACGATTTCGCTCGCTGCCAGCGCGCAGGAGTACCAGTGGTTCTGATGCCTTCTTTTCCCGCGAGCCGAGTCGCCAGATGAGTGATGAATCGACAGAAGACGGGTGCCAGGAATACCAACAACTGGCCCGTCGGGATTTCCTGACGCTGGCCGGCGGCGTGGGCGTGAGTGCCCTGCTGCCGACGTGGCTTCCCAAAGTCGTGCTGGCGCAGTCGTCGAACGGCAGCCGCGACATCATCGTTTCGGTCTTCCTCAGCGGTGGCACCGACGGATTGTCATTGGTCGTGCCGTTCGGCGATCCGGATTACTACACGGGGCGTCCGAACATCGCGATCGCCCGTCCTGATGCCGCGGGCACGGGGCCGAAGGCGGTCGCCCTCGACAACTTCTTCGGATTCTCACCCGGCATGGCGCCGTTGATGCCGGCGTACACCAACGGCGATTTGCTGGTGGCCCACGCGACCGGTTCCGTCGACAACTCGCGCTCGCACTTCGATGCGCAGCGGTACATGGAAGTCGGGAAGCCGCGCGACGCGCGCATTGCGGGGGGGTGGTTGGGCCGTCATCTCGCGACCAGCACGCCCATGCGGAGCGATGCTCCACTGCGCGGGCTGGGCTTTACGTCGGGACTGCCGCAGACGTTGTCGGGTGGACCCAAGACTCTGCCCATTCCGAATCCCACCACCTTCTCGATTGGCGGAAGCGGCGCAACGTCCACGGCGCGGGCCCAGTGGCTGGCGGCGAACTACGGCGGCACGGTGAATCCGGTCGCCGCCAATGCACTCGATGCTACGAACACGATTGCGCTGTTGCAGCGCATCAACTTTACCGGCTACGCGCCGACGAACGGCGCCGTCTATCCGACCAGCGGGTTCGGGCAGGCGCTGCGTTCAACGGCCGCGCTGATCAAGGCCGATGTCGGTGTGGAAGCGGTGCATGCGTTCAACGGCGGCTGGGACACACACGCCACGCAAGGACCGATCGCCACGCTCGACGGCGGCTTCATGCATGGCAAGATGCTCGATCTCGCGAATTCCCTCGCGGCGTTCCACGCCGACCTCATCCAAGGCACGACATCGTATGGCGTGACCGTGGTGGTGATCTCCGAGTTCGGCCGGAATGCGCGTGAGAACGGTAACCGCGGCACCGACCATGGCCGCGGCAACGTCGCGTTCGCGATGGGCAAGAAGATCAACGGTGGTCGCGTGCTCACCAACGGCTGGCCCGGACTGGCGCGGGAGAATCTCGAGTCGGGCCAGGATCTTCGCGTCACGCTCGATCACCGCGACATCCTCGCGGAGATCGTGCAGAACCGTCTCGGCAACAGCAACCTGTCGGTCGTGTTTCCCGACTACACGCCACGCTTCCGCAACGTCACCAAGGCGTAGCGACTTCAGCACGCGTGGCGTGACCTCATGCACGAAGGGCGCCCCCAACCAACGGGTGCGCCCTTCGTGCGTCGTTGCGTCGTTGCGTCGTTGCGTGCG
>JBBQAK010000269.1:0-5587 GCA_038316215.1 Gemmatimonadales bacterium
CATGCTCGGGATCGAGCACCAGCGCTTCCTCGAAGCTGCGCCGAGCCCAGGCGTACTCCTCCCGGGCCAGTCGCGCGTACCCGAAACCGACATGGAGCTCGACGGCATTCGGATACAGCGCCACGGCTTCGCGAAGCAGGGCGAGCGCCTCGTCGTACTTGCCCTCGTTGTAGAGGGCGTGAGCGCGCTCGTCGTATTCCTCAGAACTCAGGAACGGGGTGGGCATGGTCTGTCAAACCTCCGGAGCGAGCGGGTTACCGGATAGTACCGTGCGCTTCGTACTTCGTTCACTCGTGTTCCCTGGTCGTGCACTCGTTTCCCCTTGGGAGACCCAAGGGGAGACGCCCTCGTCCTCCCCAACGGCTACTCCTGCACCATCAGCACACACACGACTCATATCGGGGCCGCTTGGAAACGCGCAGCTGCCAGCGCCACGGCGATTCGACCGGCCAGCGTCGCGTTGTTCTCGAGCAACGCCAAATTGGCGACCACCGATCGTCCCTCCGTGCGCCGCTGAATGTCGGCAAGAAGAAACGGCGTAACGGCCGCCCCCCGTACACCGGCCGCCTTCGCGGCGGCCAATGCCGCGTCGGTGGCGTCGTTGACCAGTTCCGCCGGCAAGGCGCTGTCAGCCGGCGGCGGCTGCACGACCAGCATCGCGCTCCGGCACCCAAGAGCGCGATGCGCCAGCCATGCGCTGGCGATCTGGTCGGGTGTATCGAGCGAGGCCGTGAGCGCGAGTCCGGTATTCATCGAGAAGAAACCGGGGAGCTCGTGTGTGCGATACCCAACCACGGGGACGCCGAGCGTTTCCAGACGTTCGAGTGTGGCGGGCAAGTCCAGAATCGACTTGGCACCGGCGCACACCACGATCACAGGGGCGCGAGAGAGGGCGACCAGGTCGGCGGATTCGTCGAAGGGGGCGTCACGATGGACGCCACCGATGCCGCCGGTGGCGAAGACTTCTATACCGGCGAGCGTACACATGGCGAGCGTGCCGGCCACCGTGGTGGCTCCGTCGGCACGCTGTGCGATCGCGATACCCAAATCGCGCGAAGACACCTTTCGCACCCCATCACGAGCCAAGAACCGCTCGAGATCAGCCGGTTGGAGCCCGTACGACGGCACACCCTTCACGATGGACGTGATCGCCGGCGTCGCACCAGCGGCCTCGACCGCGGCGAGCATTCGCTCCGCAGCGTCGCGATTGTGCGGCGGCAGCAGTCCCTGCGCGAGCACCGAACTTTCGAGGGCGACGACAGGGCCCCCGCGGGCGAAGGCGGCCTCGATGACTTCGGTGCTGCGCGTACGCACTCGGCTCTCAGGCACACCACGATTGTACAGCGCGAACCTCGAGGTCGCAACGCCGCCCGCGCGATGATTTCGTCAGGCGGTCGCGTCGTCGAACGCGTCGCTCTTCTTCGACTCCACCAGTTCCCAATCCTTGGACGTCGGATCGTACACGGCCATCACCTTGATCGTCTCCCCTGACCACACATCGAAAACCTTGCCGGTATTCTGGTAGATCTTGATCTCGTGTCCGTCTTCAAACTTGAGCACCACCATCGGATACGCGGTGTTCGAGTACTGCTTGCGCAGCTTTTTCGGCGGATGACTGGTCGGCGAATTCATCGTCTCTGGGTCAGGGGGCGTGAATGATCCGAAAAAACATGGTCAGATAACGCGTTCGGCGCCAGTTCAGGTGACCGTGCTGTGCACTCCGGCAAAGGCCTGCCAAGCACCGCTCGCGAGAATGTCATCCATCGCCGCCACGCACGCCTCCAACTCAGCATCGGTCGTGTAGAAATGCGGGGCTACACGAATGCCCGCGCCTGGGCGATAGTCGATGACGACATCGCGCGCGAGCAGCGTTTTGGCCACTTCGGCGGCGTGCGGCACATCGAACGCCACGGTGCCGCCACGCCGCTCGGCGTCTCGCGGCGCATGCACCCGCCATCCTCGCTCGTCGGCCATCGTGATGAGCCGCGAGGTCTGTCGCGTGCTCTTGGCGCGAATGGCGCCCAGCCCCGCTTCCGCGATAATGCGCGGCCCTTCGAGACCGGCGAACAGCGCGGGCACCACCGGCGTGCCACCGAGCCACCGCCAGCCGCCCGACGCGTACTCCATGGCGTCAGCAAACGCGAACGGCGCGCGATGCGCCTGCCAACCGGTGAGTGCGGGGGCCAACTGTTCGCTTGCCTGAGGCGACGCGTACAAAAAGCACCCACCGGGGCCGCCGCACAGCCACTTCAACACGCCACCGCAGAGGAAGTCGGCACCGAGCGCTTGCACGTCGACCGGGATCACGCCCACGCTGTGATACGCGTCGAGCGCGATCAGCGCGCCCACCGATTTCGCCTTGGCGCAAATGGCCGCTGCGTCCATGATGTACGCCGAGCGAAAGAGAACGTGCGAGATCGCAACGAGCCGTGTTCGTTCCGTGATCGCCGCGAGGATCCGATCGCGATCGATCGCGATCCCATCATCGCTGGGCACCACCGTCACGCGGGCGCCGAGACGCGGGGCGAGCGCGTCGAAGGCGTAGCGCACCGACGGAAAGTCGAGGGCCGTCATCACGACCTCATTGCGCTCCGGAGGAAAGTCGATGGCCGAAAGAATGCTGCTCATCGCCTGTGTTACGGTGGGCACCATGACCACGGTCCCGGGCGCTGCGCCGATGAGGGGTGCGATCTCATCTCCCATCTTCACCGGCAGCTCCCACCAACCCTCCGCCCATGCGCGCACGCCGCGCGTCTGCCACTGCCGCACGTAGTCGCCGAGATGATCGGCCACGGCTGTGGGCATGGCCCCGAGCGAGTTCGAGACGAGATAGGTGGACGTCCCGAGGATCGGGAAGGCGTCGCGGAATCGCAGCAGCGAGTCGGGAGAGGTAGTCACCAGTCAACGATAACGTATGAAACGGGGCCCGGCAGCTGTTTGGCGGGCCCATGCAGCCTCATCGCTGCGCTTCCGCTCGCGGCCGCTAGGCACGATCGTTGCTGGCGTAGGTGTTGCTGTCCTCTCACTCAGAACATTGGAGATCCCATGGTCTATCGCTCCCGCACCACCGTTTTAGCGGCCCTTGCCGCGGCCCTGCTGCTGCCGTCGATCGGCGCCGCTCAGGACCTCGCACCGGTGACCGCCCCGGCCGCGCCGACGCTCGTGATGTCGCCCGCTACGGTGAGCGTGCCGACGGCCGCGCCGTCGATTATGACGCCCGACAGTGCGGTTGGCCCGCTGACCACCGCGCGCGCCGTGGGACTGCAGCACTATTTCGCCGATTCAGCGACGGCGCCGACGATGACGATGAAGAAGAGCCGCAACAGCAGCGTCACGCTGATGGTGTTCGGCCTCGCCACCTTGCTTGTGGGTACGGTGGTCGATGGTGATACCGGCACCGTGATCGTGCTCACTGGCGCCGGGATCGGCCTCGTGGGCCTGTACCGCTATCTCAACCAGTAACCGGTAGCGGAGTGGCGTGTGTCTGGCGTGCCGCGGTGCGGCGCGCCAGACGAGCGTCCCGGCGCTCTTCCAGCCATCCATACAAAACGGGCAGTACGAACAGGGTGAGCACCGTGCTTGTGATCAATCCACCGATCACGACACTGGCCAGCGGGCGCTGGACTTCGCTTCCAGGACTCGTACTGAGTGCCATCGGTACGAAGCCGAGGCTCGCCACCAGCGCCGTCATCAGCACCGGGCGCAACCGGTCGGCGGCTCCCAGCAGAATGCGATCGAGGACGCTCCTCTTCTGCTCATCGTGCGCGTGGCGCAGATGATTCAGATGCTCGACCATGACTACGCCATTCAGCACCGCGATGCCGAAGAGCGCAATAAAGCCGATGCTGGCCGAGAGATTGAGATTGAGCCCACGCACCCAGAGCGCGGCAATGCCACCGACCAGCGCGAACGGGACGTTCGCGAGCACCAGCATCGCCTGCGGAATGGATCGGAACGACAGGTACAGTAACCCGAAGATCAACAACAGCGCGCCCGGTACCACCAGCGTGAGCCGCGACATCGCACGTTGCTGATTCTCGTACTGACCACCCCATTCGAGGAATACCCCGGACGGCAGCGCGACGTCGCGGGCAATGCGCGCGCGCACTTCCTGCACGAAGCTCCCGAGGTCGCGTCCACGCACATTGCTGAGCACCAGCGAACGGCGTTGCGCGTTTTCGTGGCCGATCATTTCGGGACCGGTGGTCGTCTGCACGTCGGCCACGGCCGAAAGGGGCACCAGTTCACCTCCCGGTGCGCGAATGGTGAGCCGCGAGAGTGACGCGGCGTCGGCGCGGGAGGCCTCCGGAAGACGCACCACAATGCCCACGCGCCGGAATCCATCGATCAGCTCGGCCGCCACTTGCGAGCCCATCGCCAGCTCGATCGCGTCGCGCACATCGGCGACCGAGAGGCCGTACTGTGCCAGCGCCTCGCGCTTGATCTCCATGCGTACTTGGCCGCTCCCGTCGGCGATCTCGACCGCGACATCGGCGCTGCCCTGGACAGAGGCCACGATGCCGCGAATGCGTTCCGCGAGTGACTCATTCTGACCGAGGTCGGGGCCAACCACTTTGATACCGAGATCGGTTTTAATGCCGCTCTCCGCCTCGTCGAGGCGCATGGCGAGCGGCTGGGTGAACGACACCCACAAACCGGGTACCGATCGCAGTGCCGAATCGAGCGCCGCCACCAGCCCTTCCGAACTCTTCGCCGTCGTCCACTCGCTCCGCGGCTTGAGGATCACGTACATGTCGCCTTCGAACAAGCCCATCGCCTCGGTGGCGAGGTCAGGACGGCCTTCCTTCGTGACGACGGTGACGACCTCGGGGAACTGCTTCACGATGCGCTCGGCCGCCATCGACAGCTTGGTGGCATCCTGCAGGCCCACGCTGGGCAGCCGGCGCGTGGTGATCAAGATCGAGCCCTCGTCGAGCTTCGGCATAAACTCGGTGCCGATCTTCGACAGCGAACCGACGGCAATGACGACCAGAATGACGGCCGTGATGAGCAGTGGCTGCGGGCGCGCCATGACGCCGCTCAGCAATCGGCGATATTGCGCGGTCAGTGCGGTGAGCCAGGGCGCTTGCGTGGCTTCGCCATCACGGAGCGCCCACGATGCCACGGCGGGCACGTAGGTCAGCGCGAGGAAGAGCGAACCGAGGACCGCACACACCACGGTGAACGCCATCGGCTTGAACATGCGGCCTTCCATCCCATCGAGCGTGAAGATCGGGATGTACACAGCCACAATGATGGCAATACCAAACAGAATCGGACGGCCCACCTCGACCGCCGCTCGTTCAAACAATCCCAGCCGGTGCGTGTCCCGGTGCGATTCGATGCGCCGGATGAAACTCTCGATCATCACGATCGAGGCGTCGACAATGAGCCCGAAGTCGAGCGCGCCCAGGCTCATCAGGTTCGCTGAGTACCCAAAGACCCCCATCCCGATGAACGCGATGAGCATCGAGATCGGAATCACCGACGCCACGATCAGCGCGGCGCGCACGTTGCGGAGGAACAGGAAAAGCACCGCGATCACGAGCAAACCACCTTCCACCAGGTTCTTGACGATGGTGGTCGT
>JBBQAK010000144.1:0-9031 GCA_038316215.1 Gemmatimonadales bacterium
CGATGAGCGCATCCCGATCGACCTGACCGTACGCGAGCGCGGCGTTGTTGACATAGCGAATGCGGAATAGACGATCCAGCACGAGCTTGGGATTCGGGCTCCATTCCAGCAGCGCGACCTGCTCCGGCGCGAGTGGCATGAAGGGGAACAGCGGAGAGTCCGGCGAGACAACATTTGACGGCTCGTGCATCGGTTCCATGCTGTGGCCCCCGCGAATCACCACAGGTGCTGTGGATGACGATCAAAAATGTTCAGCCGCCGGCGTCGGCAACCACGCTCATGATGAACTGATAGCAGACACCGGAAAGCTCCGATAGTCGCCACCCCAAAAACAAAAGGTGCAGCCAGATAGCTGCACCTTTCGATCACACGATCGTTACCGATTAAAACTCGATCTGCGTACCCAACTCCACCACCCGATTGGGCGGAATGCAGAAGAACT
Source organism: Gemmatimonadales bacterium (assembly GCA_038316215.1). Lineage (GTDB taxonomy): Bacteria > Gemmatimonadota > Gemmatimonadetes > Gemmatimonadales > Gemmatimonadaceae > Gemmatimonas. The sequence continues at coordinate 443 of JBBQAK010000144.1, forward strand.
CTGTGGCCGAACGTGCATTTCGCGCCATGATCGCGAAGATGATCTTTCGCCAGCGTGACAGCGTCACTGTGTCTCCCGGCCGCCCGGCGACAGGAATCAGCCGCTCGCGACCGAGGAAGTAGCTCGTTTCCATCGGCTTGCAGCGGATGCCCATCTGATCGACCACTTCGAGCACGTTCGGGACGTTCGGCGTCTGCATGAAGCCGTACGACGCAACCACCCGCCAGAAGCCATGGCCGAGCGGCATCACCCGTACCCGCTCGGCAGCACTGGTCTCCGGCACGTCGGCCGTCTTGACCGAGACCAGCAGCACCCGCGCGTGCAGCACCTTGTTGTGCTTCAAGTGGTGCAGCAGTACGGGCGGCACGCCGTCGTCGCTGCCGGTCATGAAGACGGCGGTTCCCGGTACGCGGTGCACTCTCGACTTCTCAACGCCATCAAGGAACAAGTCGATCGGCATCGTCCCTTCCGCCAAGCGCGCGTTGAGCAACGCCCGGCCGCGCTTCCACGTCAGCATCAGCATGAAGAGCACGACGCCCAATGCCATCGGTACCCATCCGCCGTGTACGAGCTTGACGACGTTTGCACTGAAGAAGGCGAGGTCCACGACCAGGAACACCGAACAGAGCGCCGCGGCCTGCCACCACTTCCAGCGGAAGCGGATGCGCGCCACGATGTAGAACAGCACGGTCGTGATCAGCATGGTGCCCGTCACCGCGATCCCGTACGCCGCGCCAAGCGCCGAAGTGTTCTTGAACAGCACGACGATGATGAGACAGCCGACCGCGATGAAGTAATTCACCTCAGGGATGTAGATCTGGCCTTCTTCCACCGTCGACGTGTGCTGGATCTCGAGGCGCGGAATGAAGCCAAGTGCGATGCCTTGGCGGGTCACCGAGTACGCGCCGGAGATCATGGCCTGCGAGGCTACGATCGCGGCCATCGTGGCCAACACGATGAGCGGGAGAATCATGGACTGCGGTGCGAGCAAGAAGAACGGATTCTCCACCGCTGCCGGATTGCGGACCAACAGCGCACCCTGACCGAAATAATTGAGCAGCAGGGCAGGGAATACGAGCAGCAGCCATGCCACGCGAATGGGTCGGATACCGAAGTGACCCATATCGGCATACAGCGCTTCGCCGCCGGTGATCACCAGTACCACGGAGCCAAGCACGAAGAACGCCAGCGATTCGTGTAGCTGGACGAATCGCACCGCGTACATCGGGTTCACGGCAGCGAGAATCCACGGCGACTGAATCAGCTCACGCACGCCGAGGGCGGCGATCGTGGCGAACCACAGCAGCATGATCGGACCGAAGGCTTTGCCCATCAGGTCCGTGCCGAAACGCTGCACGGCGAACAAGGAAGTCAGAATGACCAGCGTAATCGGCACGATGTACTGCGCCACGCTGGGAACGGCAATCTCGAGGCCTTCCATTGCACCCAGCACGCTCATCGCCGGCGTGATGATCCCGTCGCCGTACAGCAGTGCGGTGCCGAACAGCGCCAGCGCCACGAAGATACCGCCGCGTTTGAACCCCGGCGGTGTGCCGCGCGGAAAAATCAATGCGAGCATGGCGAACTGACCGCCTTCCCCGCGATTGTCTGCCCGAAGCACGAAGCTCACGTACTTCACGGAGATCACCAGCGTCAACGCCCACACGATCATCGAGAGAATGCCAAACACGTTCTCCCGTGTCGGCTGCAGTCCGTAGATCGGACTGAAACACTCCTTGATCGAGTACAGGGGGCTCGTCCCGATGTCGCCGTACACCACGCCAAGCGCGGTGAGGGTCAGGATGGCAAGCCGCTTGCCGGTAGGGTTCTCATGATGCCCTTCCTTTCGCAACGGCGACTGGACGGGGAACATGCTGGTGTTCGAGTGGATCTCGGCGCCGAGCGGTGCGTCGGCGGCATTGTCCGCCGCTGAGGGCGCCACGGACGCTCCCGTCGGATGCCGCATGGCATCCGACGAGGGTGGCGGGCCGCTACTGCCGGCTGCGCTGCGATCGGAGTCGGCCCCGGTGGTGTTCACCGAGGCCTCAGGAGTCAGGTCGTTTGGCATAGTTCGGAACGAGTCCCAAATGTACCACGGTGTGGCGTGGAAACAGACGACGGGAGGCAAAGATGCCTCCCGTCGCGTGGGCGTGGCGTTGTCCGGTGAAGCAGGATCCCACTATTCGTAACGGAGCGCCATGATGGGGTCGAGCTTTGAGGCGCGACGGGCCGGCCATACACCGAAGACCACGCCGACCACCGCCGAGAACGCGAAGGCCATGATGATCGACTGCGAGCTGATAGAGGTGTTCCAAGCGAACAGGCGACTGATCAGCATAGCCCCTCCACTGCCAATAGCGACGCCGATCGCACCGCCGAGCAGGCAGAGCACCACGGCCTCGATCAGAAATTGGAAGAGGATGTTGTTGCCCGTCGCGCCCAGGGCTTTACGCACGCCGATCTCACGCGTGCGCTCGGTCACCGAGACCAGCATGATATTCATGATGCCGATCCCGCCAACGACCAGGGAAACCGCCGCAATACCGGCTAAGAGCGACCCGAACACCTTACTTGTTTCGGCGAAGGTGGTCAGGAAGTCGGCCTGATTGCGGATTGTAAAGTCATCGTCCCGCTCACGCGGGAGTCGGTGTTCGCGGCGCAGGACTTTCTGAATTTCCGCCATGGCCTCGGGGATTTTCCCTTCCGAAGTGGCCAGCACCGAAATCGAACGGATGCGATCGGTGCCCAACACGCGAAAACGCGCCGTGTTGAGCGGGATTAACACCTGATCGTCGGGATTCTGGAAGGGCGAGGTCTGCCCCTTCGACTTGAGCACGCCGATCACCGTGAACTGAATGCCGCGAATGCGGACCGCTTCGCCGATGATCGCCTCGGGATTCTCGATCCCGAGGTTGGTGAGCACCGCCGGACCGACCACGGCCACACGCTGTTTGCCGAGGTCTTCCTGCGTGGTGAACATGCGCCCACCCAGCAGCTCGTACTTGCGCACGGTGAGGTAGTTTGCCGACGTACCGACGACCTGCGTGCTGGCGTTCTTCGCCTGGAACTGCAACTGCAACTGGCGCGACATCTCCGGCTGCACCGCCGTGACCAGTGTGGCCTGCTCTTCGAGAGCGGCCGCATCATCCATGGTAAGCTTGGCGCGATCGGCTTCCGATGCAACGCCGCCCATGCCGCGTACCTGCCCCGGTGTCACCGTGAGCAGGGTGGTGCCGAGTGCCGTGATCCGATCCTTGATCGACTCCTGCGCGCCGCGGCCGATGCCATCCATCGCGATCACGGCGCCGACGCCGATCACGATCCCCAGCATCGTGAGTATGGAGCGGAGCTTGTTCGCGCGGAGTGCGCCCAGCGCCACGCGAATGGTCTCGGCGTATAACATGTCAGCGACCTCCGGGGGGACGCCCGCCGCCACCGGCTGGCGCGACTCCACCACTGGCCGGCGCACCCCCCGTGGTACGCTGGGCACCTGGCATGCCGCCGGCGCCCGTCATGCTGCGGAAGCGATCGTTCTGCTGGTCACGCTTGGCCTGCAGCGCCTGCACCGCGAGCGTGGCCACCTTCTCGCCTTCCTTGAGCCCCGAGACGACTTCGGAGTAGTCGTAGTCGGAGGCGCCGAGACGCACGAGACGCGGGCTGAACTTGCCGGGTGCGTCTTCCACGAACACGAGTGCGGTCCGCAGGCGCGAAACACTGCCACCCGCTGCGCGCGTACTCGTCCCGCCGCTGGTTCCACCTGCGGCCGTTGGCGCGCCCTTCGCACCGCCCCTCGCGTCCGATTTCGCGTCTGACTTCGCGCCGGGCGCGGCATCGCTCTTGGCCTCACCCATCGGCACCGACTTCGCCGACGGCATGTCGCCCGCGGGCTGTCCGGCGCCGGCGCCATTGCCGCCGGCGTTGTTGCGCAGTTGGGCCTGCATCTCGCGCACCTGCGCCGTCACGCTATCGGGATTGAGCCCCACGAACGTGGCCGCCACGGCCGCTTCACGCACCGTACGTACGGCGTCGTTGCTTACGGCGAGCACGTTGTCACGACGGTCAATGAGCATGGAGACTTCACCGTTCATGCCCGGCTTGAGCAGCCCTTCGTTGTTATCGAGCGACACAATCACCGGAAACATGGTGACGCTCTGCTGCACCACGGCCTGCGGCTCGATCTTCTCGACAACGCCTTGAAACGGACGCTCGGGATAGGCATCCACGGTCACGCGGGTGGACTGGCCCGGGCGTACATTGCCGATGTCGGTTTCATTCACGAGGGCGCGAACCCGCACCTTCGTGAGGTCGGCCATCTTGAGCAGCGTGGTGCCGCCGGACACTGAACCGGTGGCTGAGGCGATCACCTGACCCAGCGACACGGGCTTGTCGATGACCGTGCCATTCACTGGCGCGATCACCGTGGCATCCTCGAGGCGCTGCTTGGCCAGATCCACGTTGGTGGTCGCGCGCACGATCGCGCCTTGCGCCTGCGTCAGCGCGAGCTGCGCGGCTTCGAACTCCTGCGTCGTGATGATGCGCGCCTTGTACAAATCGTCCGAGCGCTTCTTCTGCGACTGCGCGACTTCGAGGCTAGCCTGGGCGCTACGAAGATCGGCCGCGGACTGGTCGTATTGGTTCTTCACGTCACGCGTATCGATTTGTACGAGCAGATCGCCCGCCTTCACTTGCGAGCCGGTTTCCACCGGCATGCGCGTGATCTGGCCGGAGGCCTTCGACTTCACTTCGATCACGTTGATTGGCTCGACCGCGCCGGTGGCTTGTGCATCCACCACGATCGTGCGGCGATCGACGACCACCGTGCCGACCACCGTTGCCACTTCCTTCTTGGCGCCGCATCCAGCCAGCAGACCGCTGGCCAGCAACGCGGGGAACGCCAGTCCACGCGCGCGGAACTGCAGGAGAGCACGCATCAGATTTCGCGTCCCATGAGTGAGGAGAGCTGCGCACGGGCAATGCGACCATCCAAACGGGCCTGGATCAACGCCTGACGCGCCTGATTGAGCTGTGTTTGCGACGTCAGGAGATCCAGCAACGTGGACGCGCCCAGCGCATAGCGCTGTTGCTGCACACGCAGATCTTCTTCCGACGCCGCGATCGCCGCCAGCTGCACCTGCACCCGCGCCTGCGCGTTCTCCAGCGATCTTACGAATGACGTGAGGTTCTGACGGGCCGCCAATTGCGCGTCGCGCAGCTGTGCTTCGGCGTTCGTGAGCGCGACATCAGTCTGCACGGACTGCGCTTCGCGCGCGAACCCGTTGTACAGCGGATACGTAATGTTGAAGTTCAACGTCTGACGACTCGCGTTGTCTCCACCGACCAACAGCATATTGCGGCCGGCAAAGCCGGCGCTGTTCTGACTGAACGCGTAGTTGTACCCCATCGTGAGCGACGGCAGATATGTCGACTTCTGCGAACGCTTGGCGGCGCGGGCCACCGCCACGTTCGACGTGGCCAGTCGCACCGCCGGGCCGTCGGTGGCCAGTACCGCCAGCTCGCTTTCGCTGGGCAGCGTGACCGCCGTGTCGAGCGTGTCATCGGGCGTCGCGGTGATCAGCGTCGTGGAACCGGCAACGCGCGTGAGCGACGCATTGGCCACGCGCAGATCGTTCTCGGCCGTCAGTACCGCGAGGCGGGCATTGCCCACCAGGATGGCCGAGCGCAGCGAATCGGATTTCGTGGCCACACCGGCGGCCAATCGCGCCGTCGACGCCTTGAGCTGCTGTTCGGCCTGTTCGAGCTGTGCCTTGGCGGCGGCCGACGATTCACGGGCGGCGAGTGCCGCGTAGAACTGCTGCTTCACCTGCAGCGACGCATCGAAACGCGCCGACATTGCCGACACGTCGGCGACATCGGCCGTGGCGCGGATCCGCTTGATTTCCGAAAGCCGCCGTCCGCCGTCGAACAGTTCGACGTCGAGTCGGAGGCCGTTGTTGTAGCTCCAGGGATTGCCCGACAACGCCGTGAGCTGCCCGTTGAAGTTGTTGATCGTGGTACCCTGCGTGTGTCCGGTACCCGCCGAGAGGTTCACATTGGGCACGTACGACCCGATCGCCTGCCGGCGCGCGGCGGCGGCGTTACGGTCGAGACCGCGCGCGGACACGGCGGCCGGCGAGTTCTTCGCAGCCAGTTCGATCGCTTCGCGCAAGCTGATCGGGCGGGCCCCGTCTTCGCTGCCTAGGGCCTGAGCGCCAAGCGGGGCGGCCATCATGACCGCCCCGAACATCACAGCGCCGACGACGGTCTGTCCAACACGATTCCTGCAAGTCACTTGGTCTCACCTCGCGCACGCGCCGCACTGTCGGCCGTTCGCTGGTTGCGCTCGAGCAGTGCGCGGAAGGCCGTCTTCTGCGCGTCATCGAGGGTATTCATCATCAGCACCCGCGCGCTGTCGCGCACGGCATCGAGAGTAGGCCGTACGGTCTTCATGATTTCACGCGACTCCTTTCGACGCCAATCCCACACGGAGTCGACAACGACGCGCTGGTTCGGGGACAACTTGAGTTCGCGGGCGAGTTCATCGATCATCGCCCGGTCGCTGAACACGTCCGGACGAGGCGGTGACACCACGCGATCGGCGGCAAAGCCGACCGCACCCCCGGTGAGAAACGCACCGAGGATGAACATCATGGCGAGCGATTTGGGGCGGGGAGTAGACACGAATTACTCGAGACTAGTAGTCGAGAGGATGCAGGTACCGCTCCGGCGCATCCTCCGGAAGACGCGACCGCGCCCGCGACGTGAGCGTAGCATCCTCCAGCGGAAGCGGCAATGCCGATTCCACCGCCGCCCGCTGCGCCATCGCGCGCGCCGTGGCATTGAGCTCGGCTTCGCGTACGAACGTGGCACCCGCCACGAGCAAGCCGATCGTCGCGGCGATCAGCCCCACGTTGCGGATGTCAGCCGTCCGGAATTCACCGAAGCCGCTCCACCATGCTGGTCGCAACTCGTTGATCCGCACGATGCTGCGGGTCACGCCGAGCATCACGCGCTCTTCCAGTCCGTTCCAGTACGTCTCGTCCTGTGGCGCAGCGTAATGACTGCGCAGCAGGTCGGTCACTCGAGGGTCCGCATCCGGGCCCTGCCCGTTGTCGTTCCGCGTGACGTTCATTTCTCACTCCGAAGATTGCTCAGCTGTCGCCGCAGGTGCGCCCGAGCATGGTGCAAGTCCGATCGCGCCGTTCCTTCGGGAATTCCGAGGATGGAGCCGATCTCCGCGTGCTTATATCCCTCGACGTCGTGCAACACGATCACCGCGCGCTGCCGTTCGCCGAGCGTATCCAGTGCGCGCGCCAGGCGCGCACGTAACTCACCCGCTTCTGCTGGATCCCGATGTGGAGACGATAAAGTCTCCGGCAACTCGTCCGCGTCGCGTACTTTGCGCCGACGGGCGATATCCAACGACGCATTGGCCACGATGCGATGCAGCCACGCGCCGAAAGCCTGCTCCGGGCGAAACCGCTCAAGGGCGCGAAACGCATGCAGAAATCCTTCCTGCACCGCGTCCTCGGCATCATCGTGCGACAACACGATGGCACGGGCGACGGCATACGCGCGGCGCTGGTGACGATGCACCAGACCGGCGAATGCCGTGTGATCCCCTGCTTGTGCCGAGAGCACCAACTCCCGCTCCTCAAGCGCCTCGGCCGACATCGGTCGGTCAGTCCCCATGAGCGGGGAGGTAGCGGACAAGGAGAGGGCGACGGATGGCATCGGCAATAGTGGGGTCACCCGACTTACGCATCGCCGACAGGGGGCGTTGAGGACGAGGGCGCGGATCCCGCAAGCCCAAGATTCGACGCGTCGGCTTTCATGGCGTTCAGCACGATGCCGATATGCTCGTCGAGTGATATATCGAGGGCTGCTGCCCCCTGAATGATGTCGTCCCGGTTCACGCCGCGGGCAAACGCTTTGTCCTTCATCTTCTTTCGTACCCCGGCAACGTCCACATCGGTCACGGCTCGAGAAGGCTTCACCAGCGCGCTCGCCGTAATCAATCCGGTCAGCTCGTCGACGGCGAACAAGGCCTTCGCCAGCAGCGTGACCCGCGGAACCCCGGTGTACTCCGCATGCCCGAGCACTGCCTCACAGAGCGCCTCAGGCCATCCCGCCGCCTGAAGCACCCGCACGCCTTCCGCCGGATGTTCGACGTCAGCCGCCAACTCAGCGTTAGGAAATCGCTCGTAGTCGAAGTCGTGGATCAGGCCCGTGAGGCCCCACAGCTCGACATCTTCCCCAAGCCGGGTGGCGTAAGCCCGCATCGCGCACTCCACCGAAAGCATATGCTTCCGGAGAGATTCCGACGCCGTCCAGGAATGGACGAGGGCGAGGGCTTCGGGGCGAGAGGGAAGGGGCATCCGGGGCATGAGAGAGTGATGCAGCAGGCGGTCGTCCAAGTCTAACGGCTGGGGTCATACGGCGGATCTGTTCAGTCGCTCAAGTTGCGGCTGAAGGCCGCGGGCTGTGCTGCCGGGGGCTGTTGCTCGCGGGCCCCGGGCAAAGGGTGAAACACAGTGGGGGCGCCCCGCCCGCGCGGGCCCCACCCCCCCCGCACCCAACCCCCCACCCCCA